>NZ_JBHSHL010000021.1:0-50120 GCF_042652965.1 Filifactor villosus | reverse complement strand
AATATCCCGATTTTATTGAAATTCCAACTAAAACGGGCATTCTTTCTGTTTTTAACTCAGAAACTCAGGAAACATAGGATCATTCAAATTGTTTTTCAGTAATTATCTATTCTTACCTCCGACATTTTAAACGAAGAATATAGTATCTTCACTATGGATCAAAAAAAGTTTACATCAAAGTCAAAATCGCCGGGAATGTGAACATGTGATTGCCCTAAATACGGTTCAGTCCGTTTTTTTTCGCTTCTTCTATCACGGCGTTGGCAACGTTGTCCACGACACCGGGATGGAAGGGGTCGGGGAGTACGTAGTCCGCTGAGAGTTCTTCGTCCGTGATGGAAAGTGCGATCGCCCTGGCAGCAGCTTCCTTCATACCGTTGGTGATCTTTCTAGCCCTGCAAGCCAAGGCACCCTTAAAAATGCCGGGGAAGGCAAGGATGTTGTTGATTTGGTTCGGAAAGTCCGAGCGACCGGTTCCTACTACGGCAGCTCCCGAAGCCTTTGCATCTTCAGGCATGATTTCAGGGGTGGGGTTCGCCAGGGCGAAGATGATGGAGTCTTTTGCCATCTTGGAGACCATCTGTGTGCTTACGATTCCGGGTTTGGATACTCCGATCAGTACATCGGCACCTACAAGGGCATCCGCCAAAGAACCTTTGATTTGGCGAGAATTGGTAATCTCGGCCATGCGTTGCTGTTCTTCATTGATGTAAGGTGCTCCATCGTATACGGTTCCTTTGCTGGAGCAGAGGATGATGTTTCCGAACTTCATTTGGAGAAGAAGTTTTGCAATGGAAATCCCTGCAGCACCTGCACCGGAAATGACGATGTTGAGTTCGCCCATCGGTTTTTTTGTGTAGCGAACGGCATTAAGTAGAGCGGCAGCGGTTACGATTGCTGTTCCATGTTGATCGTCGTGGAATACGGGGATGTCACATTCCTCGATAAGGGTCTGTTCGATTTCAAAACATCTTGGAGCACTGATATCTTCGAGATTGATCCCGCCAAAACTTTTGGAGATGTTCTTCACGGTTTCAATGATGACCTTGGGATCTTTGGAATCGATGCAGAGAGGAATGGCGTCGATTCCCGCAAAGCGTTTAAACAGTGCACATTTGCCTTCCATCACAGGCATTGCCGCGGAAGGGCCGATATCGCCAAGTCCCAAGACGGCCGTACCGTCTGTAATGACTGCTACGAGGTTTGACTTTAGAGTATAGTCGTAGGACAGGTCTTCGTTTTCTGAAATTTCCAAACAGGGAGCTGCCACTCCCGGGGTGTAGGCTACGGAAAGGTCTTCTTTGGAATCGATAGGAGCCTTCAGAGTAACTTCGATCTTCCCTTTCCACTTCTTATGTTGTTCAAGAGCTTGTTTTGAATAGTCCATAGGTTCTCCTTAAAATATAAATTTTACTCTTCATTTATTAACAACTCGTATAATACATACTAATAAAATCTAAGGCATAAACTCATTTCCGCTTGTTTTATTCATGTACAAAGCGCTCCATGCAGCTGAAAAGAGCGTAGGTATTTCAAAAACGTAGCCCTCTTCGTTTTTTATCCTTAAGCCCTTGTACTCGAAAAGGTCTTGGTGCCTTCCCGGAACTTGTGTATCGATATATCGAGGTTGAAAATCCTCGTTTGGTGCCGGTTTTATCCGGGTTCGCAAGAGACAGCGGGAAATGGAGAAGCAAAAGAGATTCCACAAAACCGTCGTATAAACCGACAAACAAGTGGTTATCTATCTTTTGCCCGAAAACAAAATGCAGGAAGTTCTTTGTCGTATGCGAGTTCCGCCCTTGTCGCTACACAAAGGAATGAACCTCTTTTTGCATGTCGGTTCTCCGAACTTCCATACCGCATAAATAACGGCAAGGTCGGTACAGATAAGTTCTTTCTCGTATATTATATCATACTTACAAGGCGAAAAACATTAAAATACATCCCAACATAGAGGAAAGTTGACAGAACGCTTAGATAAAACGTTGTGTCAACTTTTCTACAAGGGTTACAAACTGAGTTTTTTAGTCGTTTTGATCCTTGAACCCTTCACGGATACATACATATTCTCCTGTTTCGGTGTTCAGATCATAGATATTAAAGTTTGTCTTAATATCGAAGTTGTCATAGTGTGTTGCAAGGTTTACCGATGCGGAACCCTCTTCTCCGCTGACGATTCTGTGGAATACTCCTGCCGGCCATACAAGAACTGCACCGCCTTCGAATAGAAGTTCGCCGTTGTGCATAATCTTATTGGGTTCAACAACAAATTTCTCAACTTTTCCATGAGCTTTGTTATATACTTCCACATAACGTGTTCCCTGAAGTACGATCAGGTTGTCATCTTGACAGGTATGCATATACCAAGGTCTTTCAACATCTCCCACAGGACCCGGAGAAACAGCACTCTTTTGGTGAAGAACACGGTCTACCGCATCAACCTTCGGTACCATGCTCTTAAGCATAACATCGAAGTTTACTCCTTCTGTTTTTCGGAACTCTTTTAGTTTGACAACACGGTATAGTCCCGGTACCTCGGCAATGATATAATCTTCCATTGATATCCCTCCTGAAATTAGTTTGCTAAGCGGGATCGCTTAACGGCACAAAATAGAATGTATTTCGTATTTGGTATATTACCCGCCAAAACTTATGTTAATCAAAAAAAGAAAAATAATCTTGAAAGTATCTCGGATAGCAATCGTGCAAGCAATGGGATGTCGTGTCGTCATTATGGTTTTGCCAAATGCGGAGACCTTGTCATGGACGAAGTAATCTTGGCATAGCGGCATAGTGATGTTCATACAAAAAATGAAGCGTTCGAAAAGCTTTGTTGAGAAGGGTTCCATACCGGACAAAACAAAGGAAAACACACATCGTGTCGCAGTTTCATATAGTACTAGTGTGCTGACATATTGATATTTAGCTTTATTTCTTATCTCGCTTATAAACCGAAAGAATTCATATTAAAGTCGAAATTACCGTGAATTTCAACGTGCCGCTCCACCGGGATTGATTTGAGTTATGGATATCATCAACCTGTACTCAAGAGAAGATAACATGGATGTTCGTAGTCATAAAGTAGATATAACCACACTTCTATTGGAGAATAGTACAAGGTGCTGTATGTACTGTCAAAAAGAGGCTTCGTAGGGCATGACATTTTCATCACGTATCAAGTTTGTAAACGTAGCTGAAAGTCAGTAGGAAAGTGAAAAAACATGATTGTCTTAAAATTCAAAAAAATGAAAACAAGTTAACAGAATTATTGAATAATCTTAAACAGGTATGTTATAATGAAAAAAACAAAAAGAATCATGTTGCGATTTGTAATGAGAACCATTCTGTAGAGAAACACATATGACCTCGATAGATGTAAGGGGTGTTTTTTGGATCTAAGAGGTCTTCGGTACGTTTTGTGCGTAAGGTGTGCGAACCGCTTTTTCCATGTAGAGAAGCTTTTTGAAGAAGGGGGAGAACAAAACGAAGGGGAGATTCGTCTGTATTTCTTCCCATATAGCTGAAAGGGTTCTTATGTGAAGGAGGTTGTTTGAACCTACGAATGATCGGCTTGGGGTCATTCGACACTCATCGTTTTTGGGAGGTGCAATTTTTGTAAGGGGTGAGATTCCGTCGGTTTAAGGCGGTTTTTTTGAAATCGAGGATCGGAAATGAAGAAACTTGAAAATTAATGAACAGGAGAGAAATGATTATGAACACGAAACGGAGTTTGAAGAGGCTTGTATCCATCATATTGACATCTTTGATCTGTGCAGTACCTTCCATTGCGGTTTATGCACAGGGAAATTCGGATTTTGTGGTAAAAGACGGCGTTCTTCTCAAGTATAACGGGAATGCCAAGGAGGTGGAAATCCCTGCAACACTTGGAATCCATACAATCGGAGCCGAGGCCTTTGCCGAAAATAAAAAGGCGGTTTCGGTCGTTGTTCCCGCGGGGGTTGTCGATATCGGCGACCGGGCTTTTTCCGAATGTTCAAACCTGTCGAAGATAAGTCTTCCTTCGACGGTAACGAGGATAGGAAGTGCGACTTTCTCGGCTACGGCAATAACGAAGATGGAATTGCCCGAGAATCTCAAGGAGATGGGAGATGCCTTCGGCCTATGCGAAAAACTTGAAAGTGTAGATATCCCTTCCGGCATAAAGGAGATCAAGCCTATGACTTTCTACGGCTGTTTGAAACTCAAACGATTGGATCTGCCTCAAGGTCTCACCAAAATCAATTCCGAAGCATTCTATAAATGCAGTTCACTGGAGACGGTTAAAATTCCGGAGAGCGTGGAGTATATAAGCAACGACGCCTTCTACGGTGCGGACAAGGTAAAGATTATCGGGATCAACAATTCGTATGCGCATAATTTTGCTAAAGAGGCTTATAGACAACCTTACACAGGAGAGAGTGTTCCGGGATTTCCCAAAGGAATCCCTTTTGTCGCTCAAAGTTTTGTGTCGAAGAATACGCGTGTTATGGTCGACGGGGAAGAGGTTTCTTTTATGGTCTATAACATCAACGGAAACAATTATTTCAAGTTGCGTGATGTCGCTCAGGCATTGAAGGGGACCTCGAAGAAGTTCGGAATCGATTGGAAGGGTTCTAAAGTGGACTTGGTTTCAAACAAGGAGTATGAGAGTATTGGGACGGAACTTGTTCTTTCTTCTCCGGAAAAATCAGCTGCATATATCACTTCCATCGATTTGAGTCGTGATGGAAATCAGATTGATGTAAAGACCTACAACTTGGGTGGAAGTACGTATTTCAAGCTGCGTGACTTGGGGTGGATTTTAGGCTTCGATGTGGAATGGAACGGAAAAATGATGGTTATCGATACCAGAAGAGGTTAAAACGTTCGCATTATTCAAAATAACAGATAAAATACAGTTGTTCCAAGATAGAAAGTCTTTCAAATGTACTCTCTTGAGAAGGGGGGGAGTATGTTGTCAAACAACGAAAAGATTCGTTTGTGTTCATAGGAACTTATGGATTCGTATCGATATGTTCGATGCTCCCGTCGGTTGATACCGGAAGTATGGTTATGTCGGTCTTGGCTGTCAAAACGGAGTTTTTCAGGTCTGAACATTTAAAGGGTTTCGACATGATACTATTCATCATTTGAACAATGGATAATGCCCAGCTTCTGTTGAAGCAATAGTATGATACTATTTTTCAATAGAAGTATGGATATATCTATTTTTCAAACCATGAAACATTGTTTTATCTTCTATGGATTACAAGATTAGTTATATCCATCGTTCAAAGGAAGAGTAGTATGAACTGTTCGAACGTATAATAGTAATGAATGGGTGTTGATAAACAACGACGGACTGCGAGAGATACACTCCATAGATCTCGATATGATGTTCGGATTGTGGAGATGAGTGTTTTTTGGAGAATAACAGGAATGGATTTTATAGCCGGATATCAAGTGAGAACTTGACATCCGGTTATACTTTTTTGAAGATGAGGTGCAACGTTAAGGGTTGAAAATTCGAAAAAATCAGACGAAATGATCTTCTCAATGAGGGGACAATTTTTTTTGTATAGATTACCAAACTGAAATTTCAACAACTAGCAGACAATCCGGACCCAACATGTCATAAATGTATATTGATTTTAGTTCCAAAATATTGTATACTGATGACAATGATTATTGATACATATTTAAAGGCAGTGCTAGTTATTATAGATAATCGCTTGTGTTAAAACGAGGTGAGAGTTTTCTCTAAACATATAGAGGGTTTTCGAGCATAAAACAAAACATGGACAGAGGATACAAAAATGGAGGGAAGGTATTCGTCGCTTTTTTCGGGAAAGGGAGAAGGGGATGGATTGCATACAGGTTAAGACAACATAGATTTTTGATTTCTTCGTGTTTTTTTATGCATATAAACGGATGAGGCCGAAAATAGTTTGTATCGATTTCAGAATAATCCGGTTGTGGGGAGGTTTCCCCGAATAAAACATATTGAGGCAAAGGAGAGTTTTATTTTGATTGATAAACGTCTTTTGAGTTTGGTACCTTCTTCAAAGAAGTATATTGCTTTGACTGTCTTATGCTATCTTTTGAGTTTGGTTGCAAATGTGATATTTATCTTTTTTATAGGCAACGGCTTAAACAGTCTTTTTGAGCAGGGGAGATGGATGACTTCGATTTGGCTGTCGTTCTTATTGATGGCAGGAGTTTTTCTTCTGCGTTATATTGCAACATTGATGTCGACCAAGTATTCTTACTTGGCTTCATCGAAGGTAAAGAGTATTCTGCGTAGACAGATCTATCAGAAGGTCTTGGTTCTCGGAACTGCTTACAATGAGAAGATTTCAACGTCAGATTTGATTCAGACTTCCCTTGAGGGAGTGGAGCAACTGGAGATTTATTTCAGTCGATACCTTCCCCAACTGTTTTACAGTTTTTTGGCACCGATCTTCCTGTTTGTTCTGATTTTTCCTATCAGTGCAAAACCTGCCATTGTGCTTCTGGCATGTGTTCCTCTGATACCGATTTCGATTATGGCGGTCTACAAGATAGCGGGAAAGCTGTTCAAGAAATACTGGGGTCTGTATGTGAATATGGGAAACGGGTTTTTGGATAATATCCGAGGTTTAACTACCTTGAAAACCTATCTTGCCGATGAGCGTAAGCACAAGGAAATGAATGATAACGCCGAGCATTTCCGTGTGATTACGATGAAGGTTTTGACAATGCAACTGAATTCCACGACGATTATGGACTTTATAGCTTTCGGCGGAGCGGGTTTGGGTGCTTTGTTTACTCTTTTGGAGCTTCAAAAAGGAACGATAGGAATTGCACAGAGTTTTGTCATCATTATGTTATCGGCGGAATTTTTTATTCCTTTGAGAAGGTTGGGTTCTTTCTTCCATATTGCAATGAACGGAATGTCGGCGAAAAAGAAGATATTTGCTCTTTTGGATCTCTCTTCTCCGCAGCGGGGCGACTTGGATCTGCAAGGGGAGAATATTGACATTTCGATGAAAAATCTCGCTTTTTCATATGATGAGAACAGAGAGATCCTTAAGGATGTATCCATACGGCTTGAGAATAAGTCTTTTGTATCCATAGTGGGAGGTTCCGGTTCGGGCAAAAGTACCATTGCCTCTCTTATTACGGGAAGGTATTGGGATTACGAAGGGAATTTGGAAATCAACGGTTTTGAGCAGAAGCGGCTTTCCGCCGACAGCATTGCACAATATATTACCATAATCGGTCATGACAGTTATCTGTTTTCGGGCACGGTTCGGGAGAATCTTCTGATGAGTTCTCCGGCAGTGACGGATGAGGAGATGTACCGTGTGTTGAAGCAGGTTCGTCTATATGAGTTCCTTATGGAACAGGAGGGTTTGGACACCCTGTTGTCCGAGGGAGGAAGCAACTTTTCGGGAGGACAGAGGCAGCGTTTGGCTTTGGCCAGAGCCATCCTTCACAATACCCCGATGTATATCTTCGATGAAGCTACATCCAATATCGACTCCGAAAGTGAAGAGTATATCATGGATGTTATAAAGTCTTTGGCGAAGGAGAAGACCGTTCTTTTGATTTCTCATCGTTTGGAAAACGTTGTAGACTCCGACCGGATTTATGTGTTGGATCAGGGTGTTGTTGAAGAGCAGGGAAGTCACAACGATCTTCTCAAGAAGAAAGGCGTATATGAAAGGTTGTATCGAACACAAAAGAATATGGAAAAGATAGATGGAGGTGTTTGCTATGAATAGGATGAGTCGATATCGGTTAATCAAGCGTCTGCTCGATTTGGTGAAGCCTCTTCTCAAAATCATCATACCGGCGATCCTGTTCGGAGTTGCAGGGTTTCTCTGTTCAATTTTCATTCCCGTATTGGGAGGCTATGGCATACTGGAGGTAGCGGGTTTCCCTCGAGTTATCTCGTGGAAGACAATATTGATTCTTCTTCCGTTGCTGGGTGCATTGAGAGGGATTTTGAGGTATGCGGAACAGTACAGCAACCATCTTTTGGCCTTCCTGACCCTTGCTTTGATTCGAGATCGAATTTTCGGGGTTCTTCGAAAGCTTTCTCCGGCAAAGCTGGAAGGGAAGGACAAGGGGGATCTGATCGCTTTGATCACATCGGATGTGGAGTTGTTGGAAGTTTTCTATGCACATACTATTTCTCCGGTCGCCATCGCTGTTCTTACCTCGCTGATTATGATTGTCTATATCGGTTATCATTCGATTGTAATGGCCGGTGTCGCTCTTTTGAGTTATTTGGTCATAGGCGGATGGATACCGCTTTATATATCTCGTCTGGGAAGAGAAACCGGAAACGAACAGAGAAGAAAGTTTGCAAAGATGAATACGTATTTTCTGGAAAGTATTCGAGGCATTAAGGAGGTTCTGCAGTTTCGTCAGCAGGAAGTGCGTTTGAAGCAGATTGACCGTCAGACACAGGAGATGGAAGGTCTGAACAAAACGCTCAAGGATTATGAGGCGATCTCGACTTCTCTTACGGAGCTTACCATCCTGTTCTTCTCGCTGTTGCAGATTGCGGTTGGAGGCTATTTGTTTTCCAATTCGTTCATTACCTTCCCGCAACTATTGCTCTCGCTTTTTGCGGCGATGAGTTCCTATGGACCTGTGGTTGCCCTGAGCAATCTGGCGAACAATCTTTTGATTACCTTTGCCAGCGGGGAAAGGGTCATTGCGCTTTTGGATGAGATTCCACAGACCGAGGATATTACAGACGGTTCCGAGATGAAAGAAGGCAATATCGTTTCCGATGATGTTTCATTTAAATATCGGGATGAATGGATATTGAAAAACCTGAATTTGGATATACAGAAAAACAAGGTTCATGCAATCGTGGGAAAAAGCGGAAGCGGAAAGTCGACTCTGCTTAAGCTCTTTATGAGGTTTTGGGATGTGTCTGAAGGGGAGGTTCGTTTTTCGGACAAACCGGTAGGGCAGATCAATACAAGCTCGTTAAGAAGAAATCAAAGTTATATGACACAGGAGACCTTCCTGTTTCAGGATACCATAGCCAATAATATAGCGATCTCCAAACCGGAGGCGAGCAGAGAAGAATTGGTTGAAGCGGCAAAGAAGGCTTCGATCCATGATTTGATTCTCTCCCTGCCTAAAGGATATGACACGGAAGTGAAGGAGCTCGGAGACAGCTTGTCGGGAGGAGAGAAGCAGAGGATCGGGCTTGCACGAGCGTTTCTGCACGATGCCCCCATTATGTTCCTCGATGAGCCCACCAGCAATCTCGACAGTTTGAATGAAGGGGTTATTCTCAAATCTCTCAGGGCTTCGGCAAAGGGCAAGACGGTAGTTATTGTCTCTCACAGAGATTCGACGACAGCGATTGCGGATAACTGTATATCGATGGAGTCGGGCAGGATAAGTTAAAAAATGGGAATTGTCCGTCGTGGAAGACCGAAGGTGAAGTGGGTGTTTTCATGAGGGATGATAAGTTTCAACGACTTATGTTAAAAGCTTGTTGTATTAAAAAATGGGGGGACAAAACGATTCTCCCTACAGATTGTTTTTTTAAGGAGGACGGCATTGCGGTGCCGAGTTCATACCGATGTTGAAAGGAGAGTTCAAATGAAGCAGTATCGTTTTAAGGCAGTTGTGTTGATGTGTATCCTCGCACTTATGATTCCGTCGTTTTCGTTCGGATTGGAGAAGGGAAGCTACAGCGTAAAGAATGAAACCAGCTATGCAAATCCCAAGACGGGCAAAGCGGAAGACGGGGGAACACAGATCGCTTTGGGAGATTCAATGAGTCGTTCTCTGCTCGGAGAATACTTTCTTGTCGATGTAAAGAGTAAGAAACAGAAGTATATGACGATAAGAGTCGGACTTCAGAAGTATGTAAGCGAGATCAAGGTGTATGTCAAAAACAGCAAGGGAGAATACAAAGAGGTCAAAATCAAGGAAAAGGCCTATGACAAGAAGAATGATACCAGGGACTATAAGTTCGGGATCTCTTCCGATTACCCCGAATTGAAGATCAAGGCCTATGTGGAACCTATGGAAAGAGATGTCATTTTCTTTGCAAAAGGCTTGGAAAAAGAAGTCAAAAAAGGAAAGGAAACCTTTGAAAAAACGAAGTTGTCAACAAAATTAAGTACTCCTGCCGGAAAGTAGTCTTTTTGTTGGGGCGAGAGCATAAACAAAATGGAAATGGAAGTGGATACAGTTGAAGAAGACAGTTGTTGTGTGTTTGGCTTTGGTATCGATCCTTTGCGGATGTGTCAATCAACATCCGCAAGCACAAGCCGGTTCACAAAAAATACAGGAAGCAAGAATTATCGCTACTTCAGTCGCTACTGCCGAATTGGCTGAAAAGATGGATTTGGATTTGGTAGGAATTCCCAAAACAAAGGCGTTTGAAATTCCTGAGAGATACAAGGATGCAGCCGAGATCGGTGCTCCCATGAATCCGGATATGGAACTGATCAAGTCTTTGAAACCTACGGATATACTAAGTCCCAAGACTTTAGAACCCGATTTGAAATCGCGTTACGAACAGGCGGGGTTGCCCTATACCTTTGTCGATGTGTCAAGTATAGAGGGATTGTATCAGTCGGTGGAGTTGCTCGGGGAGAAGTATGGAAAACAGGATGTGGCAAAAGAATTGTTGGATGATTACCACAATACTTTAGAGGAGGTCAAGAAGAAGAGGGAGGGAAAGACTGCACCCAAGGTACTGATTTTGATGGGTCTTCCCGGTTCTTATGTGATAGCCAGCGACAAGTCTTATGTGGGTAATATCGTTCAGATGGCAGGAGGAGAAAACGTCTATAGACACGATACGGATGAATTTTTGAATGTCAATACGGAAGACTTGCTTCAACAGGATCCCGATTTGATTTTCTGCACGGTACATGCGATGCCCGATGAGGTGATCGCGGAGATGAAAAACGAGTTTGCAACCAATGATATTTGGCAACATTTTCGTGCGGTCCAAGAAGGGAGGATCTATTATTTGGATCACAATCTTTTTCACATGTCTGCCGATTTTAAGTGGAAGGATGCCGTCTTGTCTATTGAAGATGAGTTGAACCTTGAATAGTAAATGTTGTTTGGTATTAGGAGGCATATGCTCTTACATTTTTCCGATGTGATCGGACGATTGTAAGGGCGGGTGGATACAGGCGGTTTTGGCTGCCCGGTATCGGTCGGTTTCCGACTATGTGACAAGTTTTGGAGTGAAGAGAGAGGGTGGATGATTGAAAAAAAAGACGGCGGTTTTTGTAATTCTTATTTTGGCCTATGTCGTATTATTCTTTTATTCGATACGTGCCGGAACCATAGATGTAACGTACAGTCAGATTTTTAGAGGGCTGTTTGTCGAATACGATGAACATTTCGCGATGATCTACGATTTGAGGTTTCCCAGGATTATGGTGGCGATGTTGGCGGGAGCTTCCCTTGCGGTATCGGGAGTGATGTTTCAGGCGGTAATGAAAAATCCGCTTGCCGATCCGGGGATCATAGGGGTATCTTCGGGAGCGAGTTTCACGGCGGTTTTTCTGCTGATGTTGTTTCCGCAGATGTATGTGTTGACCCCGATCTTCGCCTTTGTCGGCGGTCTGTTGTCCTGCCTGCTCATCTATCTCTTATCGTGGAAATCGGGTTTGAATCCTCTAAGGGTCATTCTTGTCGGTATTGCCATCAATGCGGTTTTTACCGGAATTATGGATTCAATCGCGGTTATGGTAGGCGCAAGACAGGTAGGTGTCGCTTCGATCGTAAATGCCAACATTGCTCAAAAGACATGGTCCGATGTCGGACTGCTTACTGTTTATGTCGTCATCGGTCTGATTATTGCAGTAGGTATAGCAAAATATTGTAACCTCTTGGCTTTGGAGGACAAAACGATACGGGCGCTGGGAATCAATGTGGATCGTTTGAGGATTTTTGTTTCCTTTATTGCGGTTCTTTTGGCGAGTATTACGACTGCAATCGTGGGAGTCATAGGATTTCTGGGATTGATCGTTCCCCACATCGGAAGGTTGCTTGTAGGCTCCGATCACAAGTTGCTGATCCCCTTTTCGGTTCTATCGGGAGGTTTTTTGATGCTTTTGTGTGATACCTTGGGACGCGTGATTGCAGCTCCTTATGAAATACCTGTTGCTGTGAGCATGGCGGTGCTTGGAGGACCGTTCTTTATATTCTTGCTTAGAAGGAGTGAAGAGACTTATGGAAGCTAATCATATTTCTTTTTCCTATGACGGAAAAAAGGATATTATCAAGGATGTCTCCTTTACTCTCGAAAGAAACAAGATTACAACACTTATGGGTGCAAACGGATGTGGAAAATCCACACTTTTTCATCTGTTGACCAAGACTCTGACTCCTCAGAAGGGGAAGGTGCTACTGGAAGGCAAAGAAGTTTCACAATATAAGATGAAGGAGTTTGCTAGGAATGTCGCTATCGTGCATCAGAATAATTCCGCGCCTGCGGACTTGAAGGTATCGACTTTGGTTTCTTATGGGAGGATTCCTTTTTTGCACTATCGAATGAGTCTTCGTGACGAGGATGAAAAAATCATCAACGAGGCTCTTGCGATTACCGGATTGACCGAGTTTAAAGACTATACAGTGGGACAGTTGTCCGGAGGGCAACGTCAGAGGGTGTGGATTGCGATGGCTTTGGCTCAAAGTACGGAGATTCTGTTTTTGGATGAGCCCACGACTTACTTGGATATTCGCTATCAAATTGAGATATTAAGATTGATACAGAGGTTGAATCGAGAGAAGGATATGACGATTGTAATGGTACTCCACGATATCAACCAGGCTATTCATTACAGTGATGTCATTCTTGGGATGAAGGAGGGAAGGATTCTCTTCGAGGGAAGGCCCAACGAAGTGGTCAGCTCCGAATTTATTTCCGAGTTGTACTCTATCGATTTGCCCATTGTAAATGAGGGAGGAGGGAAGTTTGTATTGACGGTATAAACTGCCGCCAATCGAAAGTTTATGAAAACATTTTATGTAATTGCAGGGTTTTTCTTCCTTGCGATCGGAATGGCGGGAGTTGTGATCCCCGTATTGCCCACCGCGCCTTTTTTGATTTTGACCTCGATTTGTTTTGCAAAGGGTTCGGACAGGTTTCACACGTGGTTCAGATCGACTTCCATGTACGAAAAACATCTGGCCGATTTTGAAAAAAGCAGATCCATGACCTTGCAGACCAAAATCAAGATCTTGGCTGTGGCATCGGTTATGTTGCTGATTGCTTTTTGGAGGGTCAATGTGATTTATGCAAGGATTACCATAGCCTTGGTAATTTTGTTTAAATACTATTATTTTATCTTTAGGATAAAGACGATTAAAGAAAAGCAATAACAGAAGTCTCAATCCTCTTTACGGAAGAGGGAGATTGGCTGAGAACAAAGCTATATAGTATAAGAAGAGATAAAAAGAGATGTCTTCAGAAGATATTCGTTTTTTGAGATGAGTGAGATAAGCATTATCAATCTCAATCTATTGTATTTATCGCCTCGAGTTGAAGTCAGTCTCATTATTGCCGTTTGAAACGCCGAAGCGATAAGGCTTGATGTGATTTCCGGGAAGGATGGATCTGCATTTTTTTGCGAACATCGGAAGGTGAATCTGTTACTCTACAGCTCACCGACAGTTGTTACCGATTTGTTAAGAGTAAGGGTATAAATAGTTTGTCTATTTTATTGATAGATCTTTTGCTTTTTAATGATCTTTGGAAAAGAATAGAAGTTGAGTACAAAGGCGTCACAAAAAGCAAAAACAGATTTATACAAAAAATGTGTTTTAATGTAAGTATATTTACGAAGGAGGAAGTTATGAAGGAAAGAAGGAAGAAAGGACTCTCCGGAATAGTATTGCTCTCTTTGCTGTGCACAAACACATTGCCTGTTTATGCACAAGAGGCTGTGCTTCCGCAAGAGCCCGTCGCTGCTCAAGCAGCGGAAATTGCAGTTGAGGACTTTGTTGCAAAGCCCTTGACAGATGTGTTGTTGGCTGCGGAGAGCCAAGAGAATCTTTTGGATGGCCTTAAGATTTTGGGCGTATTCAAGTCTCAGGCGGGTCAGGATATTGTAAATCCGATTACGGGAGAGATAGTTCCCGGAACAGCTAACAGTGTGATCATCGACTTGGATTATGAAGGAGAGAACAGTGATCTGTATGAGATCTCCAAGAGGATCACAAATTTCAGTATCGATGGAAAAACTTATCAAGGAAGAGATGAAGGCGGACGTCCGAATATTCTTTTGGTCGAAGGCGACCTGGCAGTCTATGATAAATATCCGGAGGGCATAAAGGTCCTGAAGGATTTCAAAGAAAATCAACCACACAAGGTGGTTGTAAGATTTGATAACAATCAGGAATTGGTTTATAAAGACCCCAACTATGTAGACACCGAAGAGGAAGATCCGGGAACACCGCAACCGCCTCAACCTCCACAGCCGCCGCAAGATGGAGGTAGCCAAGAGATCCAAAAAACGTACAAGATCAAAAAAGTAGAAGGAAAATATGGAACTCTTAAGATCACCTTTGATAAGGAACTTCCTAGAAAGTATGCGGATCAGGTCAAGAAGATAACGGTAAACGGTAAAGTCTTTGAGAATCCTGAAATGACTGTTACTTGGATGGGTGAAATGGAACCTGTGGATCCTAAAATCAGTGAGGGTGTAGAAAATGGTAAGGAGTACTCGGTTATTCTTGAGTTTAAAGACGGTTCTATCCTTGAATATCAAGCGTCTGATGCTATAGTGCCCCCGCCGGTTGTTGAAATAGCGAAGAGTTATACCTTGGAGAGCCTGGAGATCGTCAAGAACAGCGAGCGTAAAGGACTTCTTCTTGAAGTAGATACGATCAGTGAGAGCGATGCGAAGAAGAAGATAAAAGAGATCACGGTTGATACCATAACGAAGCAATATAGTGATCACACCTTCAAATTCCATCAAGGAAAGATCCTTTTGGAAGAAACGGATCTCTTCGAAGCTGTAAAGACTAAGGGAAAAACGCCTGTAAGAGTCGTTGTTATGTTTACCGACAATTCCAAGTTGGAGAAGAACCTTACACCTATTGTCAGTATTCAAGAAGATACTGTTCCCGGTCCTTCCGACCCGGGAGCTCAACAAACCCTTGCTCAAAAGTACCAAAAGGTTCTTAGAGCTGAGATCAGAAAAGATTACTTTGACAGAAAAGAATTCCACATCGTATTTGAAAAGAGCTTTGAACGGGTGGATGTTGAGAAAATCGAAAAAATCGTTGTAAATCAACAGGAGTTTCCTGTAAGTAAGGAAGAATTTGGACAAAGCCGTGAAGGAACCTTGTATGATTTTTCGAAAAAGGCTGAACTGATCGCAAAGGCAGAAGAGAAAACACCGATTAGTGTAGCAGTATACTTCAAGGATGGAAGCAGCCTTCAGACAGAAGGGGCAGTACAGCCCCCACCGGCACCGGAACCGCCGGATGTTCAACCTCCGGGAGAAGGAATCGCGGGAGGCTATGTGATCCAAGAGGTACAACTTCCGGATCAGGATGAGCCGCAAGCGCTTAAAGTGCATCTTGACAAAGAGTTTGCAGCTTTCCACCTCAAGATGATAACCAAGATACAAGTAAACGGAAGAGATTTTGATGTTAATGAAAGTAAAGTAACTGCTTTTAACAAACTTTTGAGATTCAATGTAGAGGGCATTTTGGAAGAAGCGAAGAAGGCGGATCCGATTCGAGTGATCATTACCTTCTCCGACAATTCTCAGCTTAAGAAAAATGTTGTCGATGCTCCTCCGCAGCCCGGCTTGACCTTGGATTCGGTCCTTCAGGATGGAGACTATACCCTTACCTTCAAAACTTATGTTGCAGGAAAGGGTCAGACCGAAGAGTCTACACTTTCTCACTACTTTGACGAGAGGGCAAAACTTCATGTTGAAGGCGGAAAGAAAACCGTTACCTTCTTGAACCATAAGTTTGCCAGCCTTATCATCGATCTGGCTATGGAAAAAAACAACGGCTTTGTTTCTTTGAACAGACATGTTCTTGAAAACACACCGAAGAACGAGCCCAAGTATGTGGAGTATTCCATCGAACTTGATGACCTAAAAGGTGTTAAGAATGTAGCTGTACTAGGTAGCGGCCCAATGGGTGGAAGCGAGCCGGATAAAGGTCATTTTGACGGCGGAAACTACAAGAGATCCGAGCTTGTTTTTGAAGATGCCGTAACGGCTGGATGGAAGAACTACAAGGTGATTGAAGATATTGAAACTAAGAAGAAAAAGAACGCGGAAAAACTGACGACTGCTTTGATAGCGAACGGACTGGACACTGATAACAGCGGTGACATCAGTCAAGAAGAGCTCAGAAAAGCAAAGGGACAACCCAAGGTTGTTGCAGACTATCGTTTGAATAACGTATTGGATTTGGAAGGACTTAAGCTTACAGATATCAGTATCCTGAAAGATCTTGGTCCGGATGTGATGGCGATCAACCTTGATGGAAATGATATTGAAGAACTTCCTGTATTTACTCATGCTACAGGCGTGACCCATATGTTCTTGGGAGGAAACGAGATCAGAAACCTGAAACCGGACACGTTCTCCGCTATGGCAAGACTGGAGTACATTGACTTTGACGGAAGTTATTTGGGAGATGTTCCTCAGGGTATCTTCTCTCAAAACCCGAGACTCAAAGTACTTTCTCTTATGAATGCAAATGTTACTTCCGTTCCCGGAGATTTGATCAAGCATAATCCTAATCTTACCGAGTTATATTTGTCCGAAAACAGTTTGACCGAATTGGCGGATGATTTCTTTGAGTTGGAAGGTTCGCGTTCTTCAAAACTGAAGAGAGTTGTTTTGACTTCAAACCAATTGAAGAATCTGCCTTCGAGTTTAGCGGATGTAAAATTGCTGACCAGCTTGGAAGCAAGCCACAACCGTATTGAAGAGATTCCTGTATCTTTTGTTAAGATGAAGACTTTGCAGACGATCGATCTTGAAGACAACAATATAAGAGAGATTCCTGCAGATTTTCTTGTAAACCTGATCAAGTATTCAAAGGTAGCTCCCAACGGAGTGAGGGTTGACCTTACATTGAACCGTCTGACAAGTCTTCCTTTGGATGCAATGACGGCAGCTCTTGGTGAAGGGAAAAAATTAGCGAAGTTTGAAGTAAATAAAAATGACCTTCCCTCAAAACTTTCTCAAGAGGAAAAGGCGAAGTATGAAGCTCTGGGTATCAAGTTTACCGATTACGTGGAAACTTACTTCCCGCAAAACGGAAACTCCATGGCTACGGTAACAGCTTCTAACGGAGAAATCAAATTAAATCGTGAGTTTGACATTTTGGAACTGTCCTACTGGGATCTTGGAGACAGCACTTACTATGGAGGAGAAAACGTATTTGAAACGGGTGAAGAGTTCAAGCGTTATCTCTTGGGCAAAGGTAGAAGCATGCACGATATAGATAAGTCTGTTCCTCGTGATGAAGCAATCCAAAAGATACTGAGCAAGAAAGGGCTGTCTTGGAAGCTGGAGACGGTAGTTACCAAAAACGATGGACAAGAGCTTTTCAGAGAGTTGTTGGAAGGAAATCCCAAAGACGTTCAGAATCAATCATTTATGGATCCGAATATGAAAACAGGGGATCGTTACTCTGTGACAAAAACCATGTATGCGAAAAATATCTACGGATGGATTCGTGCACTTGAAATTGTAACAACAGGTGTTGCAAGTACAGATGCTCAAATAAACGAGGGAGATGTTTTGGAACTCTCCGTTAAGATTAATCAGCAAGGGAAAGATGAACTTTCCGTAGCAAACTCTGCGATCAATCCGGTCGCAAAACTGGTAAAAGAAAACGGTAAATTCAAGTACACCATTCAGCTTAAACCTATGAGAATGGGTCCGATTGAAGGAAGGGTAACCGAGTTCAACGTATTCAAAAACGGAGTAAAGACAACGATTGAACCCGTTGAAGTAGGCGGACAGTATCCCAAGGCTTATACCTTTGAATTGGATCAAAAAGTTGATAAAGTACAGGTTTCTTTCAAGGTAGATGCGATGGAAGGTCGGGAAGTGATGGCGGACCTTGTATTCAGCGACAAACCTTCCACTCCTGAACCCGACGGCGTAAGAACGGTTAAGGCATATATTCTTTCTGCCGACAAGAAGAAACCGTCCATGGCGGATGGAGCTTTGGTAAGAGAAGTAACACTTACACCTGTAGACGGCGGTTCGATGTACGATGTCGTTGTGGAATTTAAGGAAATGACGATTCAAGGAATCACTTCCGGAGTCGAGAGTTTCTCAATAAAAACAATGGGACAAAAAGTTCCTGCAACAAAGGTTGAAGGCAAGAAGGGTATGTTTACCTTTAAGCTTCCGAAACATCTTGTTTTGAAACCGAATTCGACAAGGGATACGGAATTAAACCTTGAGATGACAACGTATCCCAAGATGCCGGGTCACGAGAAACCGTATGATGTATGGATGGTTCTGGACTGGAACGGCGATTTCAAATTCCCGGATTCCAACATGAAACCTCCGACGCCTTCACCGGGAGACAACTCCGGATCACAAGAAGAGTACAGTGTAGATGTCTGGATGAAGAGTACGGACGGTGGTGTTTCTGTAGGAAACAAAGCACTGAGTTCTACTGCAAAGGTAGTGAAAAACGGAAGTAACTACCGCTATACGATTTGGTTGAATCCCATCGATCTCGATATGAACGGCAAAACTCTGAGAGGAACGATTACCTCCTTCAGCGTAAGGGGTCAGGAGATCGAGCCGAATGGAAACGCGTATACCTTTGAATTGGATGAAAAGGTAAACGAACTTGAAGTGTCCTTCGTTGTCGATGTTATGGAAGAGTTGGGAGTAGGTTCCAAGGATGCCTATATTGTCTTTAATTGGGACGGCAGCAATTCCAAACCGAGCGGAGAAAGCCCCGGACCTTCTTTCGGAGGCGGTGGAGGTGCAGGTCCTGCAGCTCCCGTAAAACCGGTTTTGACACCGAATCAACCTGCGGTAACTGCGGAACAGGCTTTGAATAAGGCAGCTAAGATCCTTGCACTTCCCGTGCAAGAGAAAAAATATTATTCTGCTAAGACATTGAAGAAGATTGAGGCAGCTTTGGAAGCTCAAAAGAAAGGCGAAGAAGGTGCCCTGAAGCAGTTGGAAACTGTATTGGAAGAAGCCAGAATAGAACGGATTACCTCCATCCTTGAAGAGGGATATATGACAGGTTATCCGAATAAGGAATTTAAGCCCAACGGAACGATGTCCAGAGCGGAAGCATCCATCATGTTTGCAAAACTGATTGAAGATGAAGCGGCTAAGATGGAAAAAACCGATATCAAAGATGGCGTATGGTACAGCGATTCCGTAAACAAACTGGCATCTCTCGGTTATCTGAAGGCGATAGAGGACGGAAAATACAATCCGGAAGGAAAAATAACAAGAGCGGAATATGCCTTCCTTTTGGCGAAACTTAGAAATCTTCCGGTAGGAAATCAATCCTTCGGTGATGTCGCAAAAGACCACTGGGCATATGATGCGATTGCTGCTTGTAAAGAAGCGGGAATCATTGTCGGATATGCAGACGGAAGCTTTAAGCCTGATGGAGAGATCACTCGTGCGGAAGCAGTTGTAATGATCCAATCGACCTTCAACGTAAAAGCGAAAGAAGGATTGAAAGAAGCATTTAACGATGTACCCAAGGATCACTGGGCATATAATGCAATCATGACGGCAAGTAAGAAATAAGAAACAAAAAGAAAGAATTTTTTGAACCATGTGCAGAAAACAGCTTCGGCTGTTTCTGCAGGGTTCTTGGAAAAAGAAACAGAAGCTTTTGTGTATAAGGATGTGTTATACCTCTGTGCAAAGGAGTAAGGATGGATATCTATTCCAACTTTCATTGCAACAGGTAATCAAGATTTCGTTTTTGTATGAAATCTTTTTCAGTGACGGGAGTTTCGAATTTGTATAGAGGTATGGACAAACCGCATCGAAGAGGACCTTAATCCTTATACAGAAACATAAGGGATCGATGTGGGAAAGAATGATATTTAGGAGGAAGTGTATGAAAGCAAGACTGTCATCGATTGTACTATCGTTGAGTTTGCTATGTTCCACCCTTGTTTTACCGGGGGCGGTATATGCAGAGCATTATGAGCTTCAAAATATGGAAGCTCAAGCAGTTGATATGGTCCAAGATACTGTGACTCAAGAAAAGAATTGGGTCTTGTCCGATTTGTTACGTCAAGCGAAAAATGAGTATCAAGAAGAGGACGAGATAAGTTTTATTGTGGAAGTGAACGATAAAACAATGAAGGAAGTTCATGGAATGGATGTTCCCGACATTGCTTTGGTAAAGACTGCCGAAGGATTGGAAGCACAGATACAATATGCGAAGGAATCTCAAGATAAGTTGAGAGATATTATGGACGAAAAACAGATTTCGTATGTAATAACGGAACGCTATGAAACGGTATTGAACGGTTTTTCACTCAAGACAAGTTTTGGAGAAGCAAAGGAGATTGCAGTTCTTCCCGAGGTTGCTTCCGTTCAAATCAACCGTGTTATACCGGCTCCCGAATTAAAGGAGATCGACGTGTTGCGTCTCAAAGATGCTGCGAGCAATGAGATGATCCACGCACAAAGTGCTTGGGATAGTAAATATACAGGAAAGAGACAGTTGATAGCCGTGATCGACTCCGGAGCTGACCCGAACCATGAGATTTTTCAGAGGGTCGATGAGGATTCTCTTCGTATCAGAAGCATGGAAGAGACGAATCAATTGATTTCTGAAAAACAATTGAGTGCAGGAAAATATTACAATGCGAAAATTCCTTTCGGGTTCAACTACGCGGAGAGAAATACAGAAATCAAAGAAAGAACCCAGTCCTCTCACGGAATGCACGTTGCAGGAATCATTGCTGCGAACGGGCAAACTTTGAAAGGCGTTGCCCCCGATGCACAGCTTGCGGTTATGCGTGTGTTTGGTGGAGGTTTGTTTGGTGGAGGAACGACGCCTGAAATCTACAATAAAGCAATCGACGATGCCGTGAAAATGGGTGTGGACAGCATTAATATGAGTTTGGGTTCCACTTCCGCTACTGACAGCAGAATGGAACCGACGACGATAAAAGCTCTACAGGATGCTCAGAAAGCGGGTATTGTAGTGGCGATTGCAGCAGGAAATGACGGTTTTATGGGGTTCGGTCCTTTGGACAGTGTACCTTCTACACAACCCGATTATGGAACCATCAACTCACCTTCTGTCGCTGATATCTCATTTTCGGTCGCTTCCGTTGAGAATACTAAGATAAAACAAAAGGGAATGATCGTGCATACAAGTCCTGTGAAGAGCATTCTGTATGCTGCAACCGACAACAAGCCTTTCCCGTCCGGAAAGATGAATTTCGTTGAAGTGGGTAAGGGTTACAAAGAAGATTACACAGGTAAAAGTGTAAGAGATAAAGTTGCGCTGATCGAAAGAGGCAAGGATCCCGAGAAGGGAGATTTCACATTTTATGATAAGGTCAAGATCGCTCAAGAAAACGGAGCAGTAGCAGCTATTGTTTACAACCATCTGGATGAAGATCAATTGACAAGAATGGCCGGGCTTGATAAGGAAGAGATTACGATTCCATCTTGTTTTATCAGTAAGGAATCCGGAGAGTTTTTGAAAAATCATCCGCAAGATGAGATTGAATTTTCAAATGAAGAGTCCTTTATTGCTAATCCCAACGGATACAAACTTTCCGCTTTTTCCAGTTGGGGAATGACACAGGAAGGAAACCTCAAGCCCGATATCTCAGCTCCGGGAGGAAATATCTACTCTTCCATCAATAACAATTACTATGAAGTGTTGAGCGGTACATCCATGGCTACTCCTCACGTTGCGGGAGGTATTGCGGTTGTAAAACAGTATGTGGAAGCCAAATTTCCTTCGGTTCAAGGTGAAGAAAAACACGCTTTAGTAAAGAACCTGCTTATGAGTACAGCCTCTCCTTATAAGGATGCAAATACACAGGCCTACGGTTCTCCAAGAGGACAGGGTGCAGGTTTGATGAACCTTCAAAGAGCTCTGCGTTCAAGTGTCGTCGCTATCGGAACTAATGGTGTGTCCAGTGTTAACTTGAGAAATATCGAAGGAAATACTGTCGAAATCAAAGGAAGGTTAAAAAATTACGGAGCAACCCCGCGTACATTCAGCTACTATGCTGTTTTGAACACGGATACGGTGGAGAACGGAAAGGCTCTATTGAAGCCCTACCAATTGGATACAACAGCCTCCTCCAAGAAAACGATTGAAGTGGGAGCAAATTCCGAAGCGGAATTTTCTGTTGTTTTCACATTGTCGGAAGACAGGATCGCTCAATTAAAAAATGATATGCCCAACGGTTTCTTCTTGGAAGGATATGTTTTCTTTGAAGCTACGGATGCCGGAGAAAGTGTAAACCTTCCCTATGTAGGTTTCCGTGGAAATTGGGAAAACCTCGATGTGATCGAACCTAGTATCTATGACTTGTTGGATCAGAACAGAAAACCGTACTATTATGAATTGGCAGACAGGGTAGAATATCCCTTCACCTATCTTTCCTCCAAGGAAGGAAACAAGTTGGTCGCACTTGGAGAGTTAGCGGACAGCACCTTTGCAGATCCTAAGTATGAAAAAGACAAGATTGCTTTTTCTCCGAACGGAGATGGAAGTGGTGATTATGCAGCCTTTTTTGCAACTTTCTTGAGAAACTATAAAGATTTTCAGTTGAATGTTTATTATGCAAGTGATGTTCAAAATAGCAACCCAATCTATTCCGTATCTCAAAAAGATGATAAAGGAAGGAAAAACTACTTTATTCCCGGCTTTGGAGGACCCAACTTGAATACAAACCAAAGACATTGGAAATGGGAAGGAAAGAATGCTTCCGATGAGTTGGTTCAAGATGGGCATTATCGAATTGTTGTAGAGGCGAAACCGGACGGTAAGTTTAATAATAAACAGACCTTGGTCTTCCCTGTTACTGTCGATACAGTCTTTCCGCGAATCGTCAAGAGTAGTTACGAAAGATCGACGGGAATATATCACTTAGAACAAGTCGAGGAGAAGGGCTCCGGTATTAGAAAACAAGTTATTAAAGCGCGTTATAACGATGAAGACAAGGTGTACCTCCCTGATAGCGATGGCAGATTTACCTTGCCGACAGATCTTGATAGTTCTAATGCAACCCTGGTCATCTCCGACTATGCATACAACACTCTTGAGCTTCCTTTGGATAAATCGGTTCGAAAAGGAACAGAGAGAAGTATTATTGTAAATGCAAAGATCTCATCGGGCTCCGTTCCGAAAGATAAGTTTAAGTGGATCGTGTTGGACAGCAACGGAGCGGAAGCTGATCCTTATAATCTTGAGGTCGGAAACTATACCTTGGTTATTTCCGATGTAGATGAGATGTATGAGCTTGTAGGTTCGGACAGAATTCCTTTTGAAATCAGAGCAAACGATCCGGATTATGTAAAAGTTATCGACGTTAACTTCAGTTACAAGGATAGATCAGAAGTCTTTGTCTCCGTTGCAAAACCGAGAGAAGCATCTTTGAAGCTGTTTATGATCGACAGACAGAACGGCACGGAGTATGAACTTACTCCAAAGGTTGGACTTGGAATCTATACAGCAAACATACCCAATGGAGAATACAAGTTGACGGTAAGAGATTTGGATGAGAACTACTATGCGATGATTCCGATCGATACTGTTACTGTAGAAAAGGGTGGAACCGGTTCGGTTCTTCTCTCTGTAGAAGTAAATGAGAAGAGAATGAAGGAAGTGACCGTTACCTTAGTCCGTAACGGATATCAAGGCCCGGTAGATATGATATTCAGAGGAAAGGATCATATTAAGTCGAGATATGAGCTTAGTTTCGGCGAAGGAGAAGTTGAAAAGAAAGTGATGTTACCCAATAAGCTTGAGTTCAACATCTATATGCCGAATCTTGAAGGAACAGGTTATGGATCTCCTGTTTTGACTTACAAACCGGTATTGAGAAAGTATAACCTTACGGTAGAACTGATCAAAGATGCGACTGTTGTTCCCGTTCCGGTAGATAAGGAAGCTTTGATTTTGAAGATTAATCAGGCAAAACAGCTGAAAGAAGAGAATTTTGATCTGGAAGAATGGGAAGTCTTTGAAGTCGTTCTTGAAGAAGCGGAGAAGGTACTTGCAGATCCGAGCGCAACTCAAGATCAAATCGACGGTGCCAGAGAAAAACTTTCTGATGCGATGAATCAATTGATCAGCAGTTCTCGAGAAAGTGATAAAAAGAGACTGGAAGAAAAAATCAGAGAAGCTGAGGATATTTATGCTTCCCTCGATGAAAACTATACGCAAGACTCTAAAGAGTTTTTGGTTATTGCTATTGAAGGGGCAAAGATGACGCTTAGATCTAAGGAACCTGAGCACAATACTCCCGAGCATATTCAGGCGACCATTGACATGCTTGATAGAGCAATCAAAAACTTGAAGCGTATAGACGGAAAAGTCGATAAGAGCGAATTGGGTATCCTCCTCAAAGAAGCAGATGAACTTATTGCAAACGAAGCATCCTTTACAGAGGAGAGTATAGGGGCTCTTAAGGATGTCTATCAAAATGCAAAAGATGTTTTTGAGGATGAAGATGCTTCAGATCAAGATGTCAAAGATATCATTGCCATTTTCAAAGGCTATTTGGCTTTGGTTGAATCCAAGGCAAATAAAGATGAATTGCGCAATTTGGTAGATGAGATCTCGGGATTGGATCTTAGACAATATAAGATCGAAGGAAGACGAGAATTGCGTAAGGCATTGCGTGAAGCTAAGAGAATTCTTGACGATAAGAGAGTGACGCAGGAAGAGGTAGATGCCGCTCTCCAAGCTTTGGTAGAAAAGAAAAATGCTTTGGAAAAGAAAGACGGCGAGGGTGATGTGAACGAAAGCTTTGCGATCGTGATCACAACGACTTCAGGAATTACAATAGAAACTCTTCCCGCAGACAAAGCAAAACAGGGAGAAGAGGTTCAAATCATCTTTACGATAGAAGATCCAAATAAGTATGAGTTGGACACATTAAAAGTTGTAGATGAGCAGGAAAATCAAGTCCCTGTCGATGCAAGTCATAAATTTGTGATGCCTGCAAGCGATGTGGAAATCTTGGCAACGTTGAAAGAAAAAGTAAAACCGATTCCAAATCCCGGTGGAAACTCCGGTGGCGGAGGCGGTGGAGGCGGAGGCGGCGGTGGAAGTGCCCCGACCGTAGCTGCTCCCAAACAGGTTTCAAGTATCATCTCAAAAATTCCTGAGAAGACAAAAGCAAAGATAGATCAAATCCGGAAAGACACCAAGATCTATTCTTCCCAAACTCTCAAGGCTCTGGAAGAGGCAGTGAAGCTTCTTGCAAAAGATGAAAAAGCGGGTCATCAAGCCTTGGATAAGGTCTTGGAAAACGCAAGGGTGGAAAAAATCACCTACACCTTGGAGCAAGGGTATATGCAAGGATACGAAGGAAACAAGTTCAAACCTGACAATCACATCACGCGTGCGGAAGCATCCATATTGTTTGCGGATCTGATTGAAGAAGAAGAAACCAAACAGATCGTCTTGTCTGATGTAAAGAAAGATGTTTGGTATACTGCGGCGGTTGTGAAACTTTCTTCGACCGGATATCTCAGAGCAAGAGAAGACGGAAATATACATCCGAACGAGGAGATCACACGTGCGGAATATGCGTATATTCTTGCAAAACTAAGAAATCTACCGACAGCAAATCGAATTATGAGAGATGTACCTAAAGAACATTGGGCGGCGGAGGCGATCGCTGCTTGTGTTGAAGCGGGGATTATCTCCGGATACGATGACGGAACGGTTCGTCCGGATCAACCGATCACGCGTGCGGAAGCGGTTTCTATGATTCAACGTACCTTTAATACCAAGAAGGATGTCAAAGCAAAAACACCTTACAGCGATGTACAGGAAGGTCACTGGGCCTACGATGTCATTGTAGCTGCAAGAAAATAAGCATTATCAGAGCAGCAAAGACATACGGATATCCGTATGTCTTTGTGTGCCTTTTTTGAAAAGAATTTCGATACAACCTCGAAGTCTGCATAATTACCGTTATTGGCTTGTGCCACACGAATACGGGATGTATAACTGCCAAAAACCGTTTGAGGGATTTGGTAATACACACTACATGATCAGGTGAGGCCACAGGCAATGTATATGTCGGATAAGGGGAAACCACTTGTTTTATTTTGAGAAAGGAAAAACTATGAAAAAGACGATAATTGGGATCCTATGTGCAACAATGGTTGCATTGACAGGAGTTACGGCATTTGCTGAAACGGCACGTTTCAGTGTTCCGGTCAAGTTGATCAATGCGTATCAAAAAGATAAGCCTTCTATGGCGAACAAAGCATTGAAGAGTGAAGCGGACGTTCTCGTGGATGAAAACGGAACGGCAATAAACATCTATCTGAAACCGCTGGAATTTGGAGGAACTCAAGAAAATATCAAAAAGATGTTTTTGGTAGAAAACGGAAAAAAGATTGAAGGAATAAAGAGTGAAACCGGAGAGAATCCCTACAACATCAAAGTGGAATTAAAGAGTACTGCTCAAAAGCCCGCCGAGTTGGAAGCGGCGGTTTGGGTAGATGCCATGGACAAAATCAAAGGCGGAGGAGACGGTTCCGGAGAACAAAAGGTCTTTTTGTCCCTTGACTGGTCCAAATCGATGGAAGTAAAAGAAGGAGAAAAGAAAGAAGAAAAAACGCCTGCACCTGCACCGACAGTACCCGAGAAAGAAGAAGGAACTGTACCTGCCGTGCCCGAAAAAAAGGAGACAGTAAAGGTAGAGGTGCCGAAAAGCGGGATAGGAGTTCAGATCAACGGAGCTCTTGTCAACTTTGACACTCCGCCTGTTGCGAAGGGTGGAAGGACTCTAGTTCCTCTTCGTGCGATTTTTGAGGCCCTAAATGCACAGGTAAAATGGGAGGCGTCAACCAAAAAGATTACCGCAGTCAAAGAGGGAAGAACGGTTGTATTAACTTTAAACAAAAAACAGGCAACCATAAGTGAGAACGGTAAAATGCAGACGGTCGAGTTGGATGTTCCTGCGGGACTCGAGCAGGGTGGAAGAACCTATGTTCCGCTTCGTTTCATAGGAGAAGCTTTTGGAAATAAGGTTTCTTTTGAGAAAAAAGGGCAGGGAAGTTTGATCGTAATCGAATAGAATGAAGGTTACAGGGGATGTTTTCCCAAACAGAAGACATCCCCTCTTCCTTTGATACTAAAACCCAATTAAAATGTGAGGTATAGAGATAAATCGGAATTTACAGTAAATGGAAAGTGCAAACGGAACCAATACTACGTTTTTGGAGCTGAAAACCAAGTCGTGAACCATAGCATCGGAACTGCGGAGGCTCAAACAGCTGATTTATATGTTTCATACTATTCTTCGATAGAAGCATGGTTATATCTGTTTTGCAACCACGAAAATTCGTGCTCTCTTCTATGGAGTGCAAATCGTTGATATCCATTATTCAAAGGAATAGTAGTATCACTCGTTCGGATCGGCTTAGCAAACTTCGTCATTCGCTGCGTTCATCCTTCTCTTCTACGCGTTGCTCCGCTGTCCGCTTTTTCAATCGATCACAAGCTTTGCCTGTTCTCGAGAGCAGAGTTATCGTTCTTTGTTTTTCACTTTCATATCCGAGTCCTGTGTTGAAACATACTCATACAGATAACCGGACAATGCAACAGGTAATAGTATGAAAAGAGGTTTTTTCCGTGTTCGTCACAAAAGAAGCGATCGTTTTGGCCAATGTTTCTATCACGGATAAAAAAATAATAAAAGATGAAAATTTATCTTGATTTTTTGTCAAAGAAGTTGTACAATACTGTCTATCGGGGTGTGGCACAGTTTGGTAGTGCGTCCGGTTCGGGACCGGAAGGTCGCAGGTTCAAGTCCTGTCACTCCGACCATTTTATTGAAGATAAAGAAACTGAGATACCGTCGGTATGCAGTTTCTTTTTTTGATTCATGCAATGTCAGGGCCTAACAATCTCTGATACTGCTTCCTGTTCAAATCGGATACTGTTTGATGCTTGAAATCCGAGCAAATAGAGTAAATGATTGTTGATACCGCTCTTCCTTTGAGTTATGGATATAAACAATCTGTGACCCATAGAAAATAAAATGATTTTTCGTGGGTTGAAAAACAGATATATCCATACTTCTATTGAAAAATAGTATAAAATCCAATTAAATCATCAGGTTTATGGAAGGGGTAACCATGAATCGTCATTTATAGGAAATGAAAGTGCAAACGAAACCGATACTACGTGTTTGGAGCTGAAAACGAAGTCGTGAACCATAACATCAGAACTCGCTAAGGCTCAAACAGCTGATTTATATGTTGCACTCATTTGGATCAGTTCGGCAAACTTCGTCATTCGCTGCGTTCACCCTTCTCTTCTGGGCGATGCTCCTCTGTCCGCTTTTTCATCTGATTTCAAGCTTTGCTTGCTCTCAAGAAAAAGAGTTATCGTTCTTTGTTTTTCACTTTCATACCCCGGTCCTGTGATTGAAACATGCTCATACAGATAACTAGGCAATTCAAACAGGTGTTAGTATCATGAGGTCCATATTCTATTTCCATTCGACTAAATATCAAAAGGACGGTATATGTTTGTCTGCTTGAATTGCCTAATGCTCAAATTCCGTGCTTCACACAAGTGAAACATACAGATCGGGTAGTTCCATTCTTCGGTTCATTTCAGTATTGGAGCCGTTTACGAAAACCGTATCATTTCTTTTAGAAGAGCTACTACATAGTCATACATTCTGTCGGCGGAGTCAAGCTGCATCTTTTCCTTCGGAGAGTGGACATCATAGATGTTGGGTCCCAGTGAGATAATATCGATACCGGGGATTTTTTTTGCAAAATATCCACACTCCAGACCGGCATGGATGGCTTCCAACTTAGGCTCCTTGTTAAAAAAGGTTTTGTAGGTTTCAATAGCCAAGTCCCGAAGAGGCGAATCCGCCTTATACTCCCAAGCCGGATAGCCTCTTCCCGTGAGCATATCGACCTTGCATAGTTTGGACAGAGTAAGGTTTCGCTCGCAGATCAGTTCAAGAAGGCTGTCCACGGAGCTTCGGGCGGAGATATAGAAACCGATTTCGTTTTCTTCCGTTGTCACAATACCCAAGTTTTGGGAACTTTCTACAAGACCGTGGATATTTTTGCTCATGGTATTGACACCATTGGGAACGAGGACGAGGAAGGAGATGATATCATCCCTGTTTTGCTTTTCCATCACTTCGGAAACAAAGTCGGATGTTTCAAGATACAGAGAAACCTTGTCTGTCGGTTGAAGCTCGTTGCGAACTTCGGTTTGCATAAGCTCTACCATCTTATGGAGTGTACTTTCATCTTTTTTGGAGAGATTAAATCGAGCGTGTGCATCTCTGGGTATGGCATTCATTTTGGAGCCCCCGTCTATAGATACCAGCTCCATATCAGGAAGAGCTTTCGCAATACGATTCAACAGTCTTGCGAGAAGTTTATTTGCATTTTCACGTCCCGAATTGATATTCATTCCGGAGTGGCCGCCTTTCAGGTCGGAAACAACAAGCTTATAAGTGGTGTCCTGCATGGAGGTTACATAGCGAAGGGGAAGTTTTCCTATAAAGTCCAAACCTCCTGCGGAAGAAACACAGAAGACTCCTTCTTCCTCGGAATCGAGGTTGAGCATATATGTTCCGCTCAGACTCTCGCTTTTTAGAAGTTCCGCACCCTTCATAGTGGTTTCTTCTTCGGTCGTAAAGATGGCTTCCAAGGCAGGGTGTTCGATTGTGTCATCGAAGAGGAGAGCCAGGGAATAGGCAACACCGATTCCGTTGTCTGCACCCAAGGTCGTTTGGTTTGCATGAAGGAAGCCTCCCTCTTCAATCAATTCGATCGGATCCGTATCAAAGTTGTGAGGGGATTCGGGAGATTTTTCCGCCACCATATCCATATGGCTTTGCAGGATCACGGGAGAGATGTGCTCATAGCCCTTTGTTGCAGGTTTTTTTATGATGATGTTTCCGGATTCGTCCTCTTTACATACTTGGAGATTTCTCTCTTTGGCAAAATTCAGAAGGTAGTTTTGAATACCCTGTTCATTTCCTGAAGCACGTGGAATTGTCGACAACTCCTTAAAAAAATCGTAATACGTCTTTGTTTGTTTCATAAAAGTCCTCCTTAAGTGTATAGATAGAATTGTTAGAAATACTGTCTTCGATTGCAAGAACAGTCGAATTGGGTGAGTCCGTATTGTAACATACAGGCAACCAAGAAGATAAATCGGTGCCGAAAGCAAACAATGCAGTCTCAATCTTCCTGTTTTGTCTTTCCTGAAAGCGAAGAAATCATCTTCCAACTTGTTGGCACAAATTCTTTTTCGAGTTCAAGCGTTTCGAGGTTTTCGACTTGCAAGAGAGTTTAAAAATTCGACCGATATCTCATTGTAGCATTATTTAAATGAGATTTACACTTAAATTTTATATAAAAAAAGCAAATAGGGAGGACAAAACTCCTTATTTGCTTTTATGCCGTGTTTGGTTTTGTACAAAGAATATTCTATCGCACAATTCAAAAAATGAGTTTTGGCAATAGAGGTTATTCCATCGAGTTTTATTTGTTCTTCTTGTAGAGAAGGAAGGAATAGAGTACCGGAATCATCAACAGAGCGAGTGCTACAAACATCAGAGGCTGTGATTTGATAAAGATGTTGACGATCATCAACAGACCGCAGATCACAAAGGTCCATGCACCGACACGGTGGGTTTTGTTCCAGTTTTCTTCATCGTTCAAGGTCCATGGAGTTCGAATTCCCACAGTGTAGTTTTGTTTGGTTTTGGGAAGGTAGTTGCCCATAAGGACGAGAATGACTCCGATTGCAAGCTGGGAGACAGCGGATATATCCATTCCGATCTCCATGGCATTTGCGTAGATACTCAGATGGGTAAACAAGGTTACAAGGGGGATGATCCAAAAAACAACTTTCAGCATCTTTTCTCCCATATTTTTCTTTTTGGGATCGTTAAGGGTAAAATACATGGCGACAAGCTGTAAGAAGCTCATCATCAACGGCATGATAAATACGACAAAGGTTTTGGAATTGAATTTATCGGCGGTTCCGTCAAATTGGAAGTGGGTTGCCATTTCCATAGGGAGCCGATCCCAAAGTAAGATACCTACAAGCATGGGAAAGAGTATAACGATCAAAGTGATGATGAGTGTGGGTGTATACTTTTTAATCATTGTTTTTTCCTCCTTTTAAATCGGACAGCCAGAGCATGATTTCTTCTACTACGGAGGCATTGAGCTCATAGTAGACATAGTTCTTTACCTTCGTCTCCTTGACCAACTCCGCCTTTTTCAAAATACTCAGATGGTAGGAGATCGTTGCGCCGCTCACATCGAACAGGCGTACGATCTCACCGGCAGATTTCCTGCCGTCTTTAAGAAGGGTAAGAATCTCACGCCTTAGAGGATCGGAGAGGGCTTTGAATGTTTGTGCAAAAGCCAAGGTTATCGCCTCAATTCTATTTAGAAATATTTCTAAATAGAATTGTACGATATATTTCGGGAAAAATCAATATCTATTTTGAAAAATTTCAAAATAGATATTTGTGAGAGCTTTGAGAATACGAATGGACAAACCATAGGGAACTGTGTATGATAAAAGAGTTGGAACATCGCATTTGATTACGGGAGGTAAGATGTGATGCGGTTCTCCGACAGAACGATTGCAGTTATGTTGCACCCATGAACCTTCGTTTTCTCTTCTGCAAAGGACAAATCCGCGATATTCATAATCCGAATGAATAACGCTATGGAATACAAGGTCGGGAATATATGGCATACGGAAGAATTTTTGTATGAGGCGGTTTTGTTTTGAAGGGCAAGAGAAGCCGCTGAGATTTGATGGACACTGTGATATTAATATGGACAGGTTGAATGCTTTGACCGTACCATCTCCACGAGGTTTATTTCAATCGGATAACAATAGTATGGATTGCTTTTTTAATCTTTTTTTACAACTTGGAACAAATAATAGGTAGGTTTTGTGCTATAATAAATTGTTATCGATAACCTGATGATGTAGGCGAACTTCTTAATTAGGATTTCCCGGCCGGACAACGGGCAAAAAATAAGGGTTGTGTCTGTCTAGTGACACGCGGATATTCCTCGCTCTCTATGTTTTGCCGTTCGGTAGTGCTTGAGGACGAGATTCAGAACCTGTCTTTCGAGCATCATAAGAAGCCCCTGTTTTTGTGCAGGGGAAGGGTATACAAGGGTTTCGATAGGAAAGGATACATTCTACATAAGTTGTTTTGTGTTTCAAATGCAAGGTGCAAACAGAACAATACTGTATCTTAAAGTAATACAATATTGTACCGGAAAGGAAAACGAGTATGAAACTTGACAGAATATTGATGTGTTTTATTGTATTGGGGATGCTGACATCCCTATGGATAGGATATGAACGTTTTGGTCTGGAGAACGATTTTAAAAATGTTCAAATTACGGCGGACTATCAAGATTTCTTCCATATGTCTCTGGATTCAGATATGAGCTTTGAAGAGTATCTTAAGAGGATGAGAGAGGCGGGAATCAGGAGTGTGGCAATCCAAGAGGAAACGATACAGAGCCTTCGAGGCAATCCGCACTGTCATATCGGGACTCGTCTGGAAGGCTTGGACCTTATCGTCGAAGGTGATACTAAGGATCTGGAGTTTATCAAGAGGGGGTTGGAAAGAACATTGAAAGAAACCCGGGTCATTGAATGGCGAGGTTCAAACACGCTGGTTATTCATGGAGTTCCTAAGGATTACATCCATACGATGACGAACATTGCCGATACAAGGGCAAATAAGGAAGCGTTTTCCAAAATTTGGGACGGTTTGAAGTTGGAGACATTGGGACTGGGTTTCAGTGAAGAGAAGATACAGAAGGTGTTGGATGCGGGGATGGTCCCCCTTTTAAGACCTACCTACAACCATGAATATCAGGATGCCAAGAAGACGGTGGATCGTTATTTTTCATATATTGACAAATTGCCTGAAGAATATAAAGAAGCAGGCAATGTCATTGTATTTTCGGGAGACGAGTTCCTCGGTTATGATGAAGGACCTTATATGTATGAAAAACTCAAGCAGTATGAGATGTACATCGGTTTGGTGGAGAGTAATGTTAAAGGCAAAAATCTCAAAGCGAAGGGACAGAACTCGCTGACGAAAGATGTGCACTACAGAGCGATTAAGGTGTTTACCACCTGGGATTACATTCAAAAACGCTACGATTACGAGATCCCCTTTCATCATAACGGAGAAGAGATTGTAAACACCTACTATAGAGGCATTATCGACCGAAATATCCGTCTGATTTATCTCAAGCCTTTTTTGATGCCGGAGGGAAGGTATGTGACGGATGTATCCGCCTACGAAAACTTGGTGCCGAGCTTACAGTCCAGACTCAACAAACATTCGATTCGAATCGGAGGCAAGGTGGAATCGCTGAGAAACTGGGCGGTAAATCCTCTGAAAAAACTGCCCGTTGTGTGGGCGATCGTGGCAATCTTCCTGATTCTGTTCCAAAATATCGTACCTATAAAAAGGACGGGACTGTATATCCTTCAGGGGCTCGGGATGGCAGTTGGAACTTTGCCCTTTGTTCTGGATAGGGGACTGGGAGCACTTACCCCGCTTTGGGCCTTACTTGGAACAATAGGTGTTGCCTCTTTGGCTACGACCTATGTGATTGCAAGTGCAAGAGGGATCTTTGATGAGAATAGGGGGATAAAACCTCTCGCCGCTTATATCACAGGAGTAAAGGTGCTTAGTATTTCGGTGCTTTTGAGCATATTGGGAGCCTTTTTCGAGGTGGCTCTTTTGTCAAACAGTGAGTATATGCTGGACATCCTTACGTTTAAAGGAGTGAAGATATCGCAGTTGACGCCGATCCTTTTGACACTGATCATCTATATGGCTTATTTCGGGTTCGGTCAGATCAAGGAGATGAGTGACCATCGTCTAAATTTGGACGATACAAAGAGACTTCTCAACAAAAACATTAAGATATGGCAGGTCCTTCTGTTGGGGATACTCGGAGCAGCAGGCCTTGTCTTTATGGCACGCTCAGGCAATACGAGTGAAGTGAAGCCCGCAACTTTGGAACTCCTGATGAGGAATTTTATGGAGAATGTATTTATCGCACGCCCCAGGACCAAGTCGATTATGCTGGGTTTCCCGGCGGTGATTTTGTTTGTGTATTTGGCGAGATATCGAAAGTGGCAAGGTCTGTATGCGATTTTGGCTATTGCTGTAGCTGTCGGTCAGAGCAACATTCAAAATACATTCTCACATATCAGAACCCCCATCTACTTGTCGATCGGGAGGGTTGGAGGCGAATACCTCGTTTCTCTGTTCACCGGAGGAATCTTGGTGTTCGTATGTTCGACGTTGTTAAAGCTTCGCTACAGGAAGAAAAAGCGGGAAAGGAACGCATATGAATAAACTTCTTTTATCAGGTTATTTCGGATTTAACAATATGGGAGATGAAGCGATATTAAAGGGATTGATCGACGGTATCCTTCGTGAGGTCGAAGCTCCTGAGATCGTTGTTTTATCTTCAAATCCGGAATTTACACAGAAAAAGTACGAAGGCTACCCTGTCAAGGCTATCAACAGGATGGATCCTGTCAAAATCGGCAAGGAGATGAAGGATATGGATCTTTTTGTTAGCGGTGGAGGAAGTCTTCTGCAGGATGTCACTTCTTCACGTTCCCTCCTCTACTATTTGGGCTTGTTGAGTCTTGCAAAGAGCGTGTATAAGAAGAAGACGATGATCTATTCGCAGGGGATCGGTCCTGTCAATAAGGAGGCAAACAAGACTTGGGTGAAAAGAATCCTAAGCAAGGTCGATCTTATCAATGTGAGAGACAAAAATTCGAAAAAGACCCTTGAAGACATCGGCATTAATCGAGACATCCTCGTTACCGCCGATACGGTGCTCGGGATGACACCTCCCTCCAAGGAAAGAGGAAAGAAGCTTCTGTCCGATATGGGTGTGGTTGAAGGTCGTACCAATCTTGCGATCTCTCTGAGGACATGGAAGGATAGGGATGCTCATATCGAGAAGGAGATCGGTCTTTTGATCGAGAAGCTTTTGGAGACCGGGACATACAATATCTTCCTTCTTCCCTTCCACTTCAACGAGGATATGAAGCTGATTTCAAAGATCCATTCAAATTTGGAGAAAAAGAAGCAGGTGTATGTCATTACTCAGGATCTGTATGTCGATGAGTATCTCTCTTTTATGGGAAATATGGATATTGTTGTAGCAATGCGGTTGCACGGTTTGATTTTTTCGACCTTGATGGGAGCGGTGCCGATCGGAATCTCTTATGATCCGAAGGTGGACAGTTTTTTGCAGGAGATCGATAGCAAGGATGTTGTTTCTGTGGAACACGTTACCTCCGAGGATTTATACGAGAGGATCCTTTATAAGACACAGAATCTGTCAAAGGAAAAAGAACATATTCGCACCCAAAGGCAAGCCTTGAGAGAAGTGGCCGATGTGTCAAATGTTCGATTGAAAGAATTATTGATGAAGTAGGTGTGAGATGGAAGCGATGAATGTATTGGGAGTAAGGGTTGACCGTGTTGATATGCAGACTGCATGCAGACTTGCTCAACAAGGGGTGCAAGGAAAGAAGGCCTTTGTTGTCATAACGCCCAACAGCGAGATTGTCATGAAGGCGAAGGATAACGCCGCACTCTTTTCCATTATAGAGGGGGCGGACCTCGTTGTTCCTGACGGGATCGGCCTCGTCCTTGCTTCGAAGATTTTGAAGAGACCGTTGAAAGAGAGGGTAACAGGCATCGATCTGATGCAGAATCTCCTTCGATGGGCAAGCGACAATGACAAGACGGTTTATTTCTTAGGCGGTAAGCCGGGGATTGCACAGAAGGCGGCGGATAAGGTGCAATCTCAGTACCCTGCCCTGAAGATCGTGGGAACCGGGCACGGTTATTTTAAGGGTATTCATACGGGAAATAAGGGACATCAGGAAGAGGAGAACACCGTGTCTCAGGTGGCTGAAGCCAAACCGGATCTTCTCTTTGTCGCTTTGGGAGCACCGGGACAGGAGTATTTTATCGACACCTACAAGGATAGGCTTCATGCGGGTCTTCTCATGGGCGTTGGAGGAAGTTTCGACGTTCTTTCGGGAGAGGTGCAGAGAGCTCCACAGTTCTATAGAAAATACGGCTTGGAGTGGTTCTACCGACTAATCAAAGAACCTTGGAGGATCGGCAGAATGATGTCTTTGCCGCTGTTTATGCTCACTGTGATTTTTACAAGAGGGAAATACGTTCAGAAGTGATGTTGGAGTCGGATGTTTAGAGAGAACTCGATATTCGTATTGAGGACGATATTGTGATTAGATCAAAGTCCCGTCAATAGAAACAATGTGACTGTCAAAATACTCATACGGGTATTCCTTTGAATTGTGGATATAAACAATCTGTGAGCTATAGAAGATAAAACAATTTTTCATGGTCAAAAAACGGATATATCCATATTGCTATGGAAGAACAGAATCAATAAAAAACCGCAATGGTCTCTTGTGACATTGCGGTTTTTTAGTTACCGGTAATTTGACGGGCAAGATGGTTCATCCGCCTCCTGTATTCGTCCATATCGACTCCTTTCCGACCGTAGATTTACGGTTCACATAAGATTTGTGCTCCTCGGCTCGCTCTGTTAGAATTTCATACTATTTTATTATCCGCATAAACTTATTTAGTTCCATCGTTTGTACTCCAAAATACCAAAATACTTTCTTCATCACAGGCGGTACATTTCCAGGTTTTGATCGGATAACAGTATTCATGACTTAAGCGGCGCAATAGGACTTCATGAGAGACTTCATCTTTGCATTGAGTTCGGATTCCTTTTGTTCAGCGTCCTTTTTGTTCTTTTCGGAAACCAAGAGAGTGATAAATTCTCCGTCATAGTCGACCGAATCGATGAAGGTAAACTCTTGAAGGTGGCTCATAAAAGAGTTTTCCACATCTGAGAAGTTTTTTTCCAATTCTTCCATAATAAAATGATACTTAAACAACATAAAAAACACTCTCCTTTGTAAATATAAATTATATATTATGTCGATAGCAACATAACAGTCAAAATAAAAAAACTCCGTCTCTCAAAGAGACGAAGATATCCGCGTTACCACTCTAATTAACGGCAGGTTGCCGTTCACTCAAAGAATTTAACGCATATCTTACGAGATATCATACTTGATTTTTCCGATATCCTCCTCGGCAGCTCTCTTCGAACATACTTCATTGTTGAACTCACACTCTGGATCAACTCGCTGAAATAAAGGTTATGATCTACTCTCTGCGTCCTTGAATTTTCTAAAAATTTTGATTTGAGAGTTATTATAGTACAACTTATACACCTTGTCAAGAAGAAATTTGTTTTAAATCGAAAAACTACAAATTTTCCGTACAATTTGGAAAAAGGTCAAAAAGTTGATGTGGATTGCAGTTTTGGATATATGGCGATTTACGAAGATGTACAAAGCTGAAATACTAATGATCTTATATCGTTTGCCCCTTCTTCCTTACTCGGAAGGAAGGTAGGGGAAAGCTTTAAAAAGACCTCGTATTCCTTTTAGGGAAACACCGCATAAAGGCAAGTTTTTGATTTTCATCCGGTTTTATAAGATACGAAAGTCTTTCTTATCAATATTTTTAAGAACTTCATCCTTTGTATAGAATTGGTTTTATTCTGATTTTTCCAATTATGCGGTATCTTCTTAGATTTTCGTATCCTGTCGTGATTGATAAAAAATGTCTTTTATGAGATAATGAAAAGAAAAATAGAGCTAAAGAAAGAGGAAGAAGATGAATATAGAAGGTAAAAATGCCGTTTTGGAAGCGTTAAAAAACAAGGTTGGTATCGATACCCTCTTTGTATGGAAGGACAGCAAGGATGCCGGGATCAAGAAACTCATCGCCATGGCAAAGGATACCGATTGCGTGATAAAGTATGTGGACAAACAGAGTCTGGACAGGTTGAGCGAACTCAAAAATCATCAGGGAGTGATCGCGCAGAGCGCAGAGTACGGATATGCGGATCTTCAGCAGGTACTCTCGGAGATTGAGAAAAGCGGAAAACCGGGAATGTTGTTGATCTTGGATGAGATCGAAGATCCTCACAACCTGGGTGCTCTTATTCGCAGCGCCGAGTGTGCGGGGGCAGATGCCGTTATTATTCCCAAGCGCAGGGCGGCTGCGGTGAATACGACGGTAGTCAAGACCTCGGCGGGGGCAGTGAACTATATGAAGGTGGCAAGGGTCACCAATTTGGCACAGACGATGGAAGAACTCAAGAAGCATAACTATTGGATCTACGGTCTGGATATGGAAGGTCAGGTCTATCATCAGGTGCAAATGAGCGGAAACATCGCCCTCGTTGTGGGCAATGAGGGAAGAGGTCTGGGACGTTTGGTGAAGGAGAAGTGCGATTTCATCCTTTCGATCCCCATGAAAGGAGAGATAAACTCGCTCAATGCTTCCGTAGCAGGTTCGGTTGTTATGTTTGAAGCGAGTAAGCAGAGAGAACGATCATGAAGACACAGATAAAAAAACGTTATGTTTTGGTGGTAGACGGCTATAACATCATCAATGCCTGGAAGTCTCTGAGCGATATGTCGAAAGTGAATCTGGGTGCTGCCAGGGAAGAATTGAACTTTAAGTTGGAAGAATATCTTTCCTATCACAATATGGAAGGTTATGTCGTCTATGACGCCTACAATGTGCGGACGAAGGAACAGCGCCATGAGGTCAGGGGTAGGCTGAATATTATTTTCACCAAGGAAAACCAAACAGCGGACTCCTTTATTGAAAAGTTTATCTCCGAATACAAAAACAAACGCCACTATGTACTGAAGGTCGTAACCAATGACATGGCAGAGCAGCAACATATATTGGGCAAGGGTGCGGGCAGGATGACCGCCAGAGAATTGGAGCTTGATATGATGAAGGCAAAAAAAGAAGTCCGCTGTGAACTCGCTTCCAAAAAAGATAAGAAAAGCACCTTAGATGCGATTGTCGATGAAAGTGTAATGGAGAAATTAAATAGAATGAGAAAGAATCAGTAGGGTGGAAGAACCTTGCACTTAAAGGTAAAAAGGAGTTCCTATGGACAGAAGGACAACGGAATATCTCGAAACAAGGCTCAAGGACTGCGGTTTGTTGGAGAACGAGGCAGTGTTGAAGCGTGATATTCTTGAACAGGAAACGGTGGAAGTCTACCTTGTCACCCTTGCCCAACAGGGGGATGAGATAGTCATCGAATACATTTTCAAAAAATACAGGGCCTTGGTCTTCAACAGGGCAAAGACGTACTTTATTGCAGGAGCGGACAAGGAGGACCTTGTTCAGGAGGGGATGATAGGTCTTCATAAGGCGATCAGGGACTTTGATAAGGACAAGAACATCCTTTTTCGATATTTTGCGGAACTGTGTGTAAATCGCCAGTTGATTACGGCGGTAAAGGGAAGCACAAGACAGAAACATATCCCGTTAAATTCGTATATTTCCTTGAATAAACCTGTTTTTGAAGAGGACTCGGAGATGACTTTGATGGATCTGGTTGCGAACGATGTGTTTTCGGATCCGGAGGAGATCATCTTGCATAAGGAAAAGTCGGAGATCGTAAAAAAAATGATTGAAGAACTTCTGACTCCTTTGGAGAAGAAGGTAATCACCATGTATCTGCAAGGGGTCTCTTATCAAGAAACCGCAACCATATTAGGCTATAACATCAAGACCATAGACAATGCTCTGCAACGCTCAAAGAGAAAGTTTGAGAGATATCTCAGCGAAGGCTATTTGACGGATGAAAATAAGGACTGATCCTTACATAAGTACAAAGCGAGAACTTTCAGCTTGAATAATTGGGTCTTCATATTGTTTCATAAAGCGATTTACGATATAATAAGTACAGAGATGATACGAATTCATCAGATATACAAAGTGGAGGGGAAAATATGGAAGCACCACAGTACAAAAGAGTATTGCTGAAATTGAGTGGTGAGGCGCTTGCAGGCAAGAAGGGCTTCGGAATTGACAATGGAGTGGTCTCTGACATTGCACAGGCCATAAAAAAGATCAGTGACAGGGGGGTTCAGGCCGCCATCGTTGTCGGAGGAGGAAACATTTTTCGGGGACGGACCGGAGAGGGCATGGACAGGACGACTGCCGATCATATGGGAATGCTTGCAACGGTGATCAACTCGCTGGCAATGCGTTCCGCCTTGGAAGATGTCGGTGTCGATACCCGGGTGCAAACGGCAATTGAAATGAAGGCGATCACGGAGACTTACATAAGGCTTCGTGCTATGCGGCATTTGGAGAAGGGGAGAGTTGTGATCTTTGGAGCCGGAACGGGAAATCCTTATTTTTCAACCGATACGGCTGCAGCGCTTCGAGCTGCCGAGGTCGATGCTGAGATCATTCTTTTGGCAAAGAAGGTTGACGGAGTCTATGACAAAGATCCTTCCGAGGATCCGAGTGCTGTCAAGTTTGATCGTTTGACCTATTTGGATGTGCTGAGTCGAAACCTTAAAGTTATGGATTCAACCGCCACATCTCTATGTATGGATAACAATATACCGATCAGGGTATTTTCTTTAGAGGATCCGAATAATATATTGCGCGTTGTAAACGGTGAGGATATCGGAACGATTGTGAAGGGAGAATAAGAAGATGAAACTGGATGTACATGTTCAATTTGAAGAAAAAATGGGCAAAACTCTTTCCGTTTTGAAAGAAGAGTTGAGTGTTATTCGTGCAGGCAGAGCAAATCCGGCGATGTTGGACAAGGTAAGTGTGGATTACTACGGAACGACAACACCGCTGAAACAGATGGCGGGGGTCTCTTCTCCCGATCCCAGGACCATTATGATCCAACCTTGGGATAAGACGGTACTTAAGGATATCGAAAAAGCGATCTTGACCTCCGATTTGGGTCTGAATCCATCCAATGACGGAGAGGTCATTCGTATCAACATTCCTCAGTTGACCGAGGAGAGAAGAAAAGAACTGGTAAAGCTGGCTACCAAGACGGGCGAGCAGTCCAAGGTCGCTCTTCGAAACGAGAGACGCGAGGCGAACGATAAGATCAAGAAGATGGAAAAAGAAGGAGAGCTCAGTGAGGACGATTCCAAAAAAGCACTGGATGAAGTTCAAAAAATGCTTGACAACTGCGTGAAAGAAGTCGATGCCATCATCGCAAAAAAAGAAAAAGAAATCATGGAAGTATAGATGAACTATAACACATTGATAGGTAGGTCGCTGGAAGAAGCGAAGTTTCTCTTGGATAGTGAAGGCATTATCTATGAAGTGAAAGAAACAAAGGGATTTAAGGACAAGGATCTGCTTAAAGAACCGTATGTGATAGCCGTACGTGAAGCTTCGACACCGGTGATTCTTGTGAGTTATTTTTTGACGAAAATTAAAGAACATTGAGGCAAGTAGTTTCTTACACAGTGATGTAAGAAACTACTTCTTTCGTATAGAGGGAAAACGGGGGAGACAGGATAGAGATGGAACTCGATAAAACGAAGATGCCCAAACATATAGGTATCATTATGGACGGAAACGGAAGATGGGCCAAGAAGAGGAATATGCCCAGAAACTTCGGGCACAAACAAGGGGTTGAAACACTCAGGACCATAGCGGAGGAATGTGATCGTTTGGGCATAAAATATCTCACTGCCTATGCGTTTTCCACGGAGAACTGGAAGAGGTCGGCGCTTGAGGTCAGCGGTATTATGAACTTGTTGGTGGAATACCTGAGCAGGGAATTGCAAAAACTCCACGAAAAAAACGTTAGACTCACTACGATAGGAGAGATCGATAAACTCCCTGTCAAGGCCTATCAAAAACTTTTGGAGTCTAAAGAATTGACTCGGAACAACACGGGGCTTGTACTTAACCTTGCTTTGAACTATGGAAGCAGGCGGGATATCTCCAATGCCATCCGAAGAATCATCGAGATGGAGAGACAGCGAGGGATCGACTTGGAGGATGTCGACGAAGAATTTTTGAGACAGTTTATGGATACGGCCTTTCTTCCCGATCCGGATCTGATTATCAGACCGAGCGGAGAACAGAGGTTGTCGAACTTCCTGATGTGGGAAGCGGCCTATAGCGAGTTTTGGTATGCGAGCATCAATTGGCCGGACTTTAAAATCTCGGATCTTCATCAAGCGATTTGGGACTACCAAAATAGAGACAGAAGGTTCGGTGCGGCAAAATAAATGAGGAGGATTGCTTATGTTTGTTCGTATTGCTTCGGCGTTGGTCTTAATACCCTTGTTGCTTTTCTGTGTTCAAACAGGACACCTCGCACTACTGTTCTTCCTGTTGGCTATCTCATTGGCATCTTTATTTGAACTGTTTCGGGTCTTCGAGACCGGCGGTTATAAGCTTATAAAGATTACGGTCTATGTGGTAACTGTCCTGACCTACATTCTCATCTACTACAAACACGGGCTTCTGTTTCACCTTACGCCTATTTTGATCGTAATCGGCACGGCCTATGCAATCCGAGGAAAACTATCTTCGGAAGAACTGGCTCTCAGTGTCATGGCCTACCTTTATATCCCGATCTCCCTAAGCTATATCTACTCTCTGAGAATGCAGCAGGGAAACTATGTGTGGCTGGTCTTTCTCTTGGCCTATATCACGGACACGTTTGCTTATTTTGTGGGAAGAGCGTTTGGAAAACATAAGCTGATTCCCTCGGTGAGTCCGAAGAAAACGGTTGAAGGAGCGGTCGGAGGAGTTGTGGGGGCAGTCCTGTGTTGCCTCCTGTTTGAAAAATACTTCGGAGAAGACTCTCACTACGTTGGCATCGTGATCCTTGCTCTTTTGGGGAGTGTGGCATCCCAGCTCGGGGATCTTTTTGCTTCAACGATGAAGAGACATTTCAAAGTAAAGGATTATGGGAAACTGATACCGGGGCACGGAGGAGTTTTGGATCGGGTAGACAGTGTGTTGTTTACGGCTCCCCTTACTTATTATGCCTTCTTTCTTATTCGATTGATCCAAGAACTTTTATAAGAAGGATACTTCTGTTGCCTGCTTTATACCCGGATCGATCACATTGTTGATATCGGAAATTTGTACTTTGTAGAAGAGGAAACGAAATTTTGTGGTTAAAAAGCAGATGTGACAACAGTTTTACATGCTAACAGCACTACGGGATGTTGAGGAATGAGTTCGAGTTGATTTTTCTTTGCCAAAATAAAATGAACAGGGGTATGTGTGATTCTGCTTTATTCGGGTATTATAGTAGAGGAGAAAGGATGCTTCCTTTTCAAAATTCATTCAAAATACACAAGAAGTTATTGAAGAGTAAACTATAATAAGAACAGATAAAAATGGAGGTCATGCAGTATGAGTATAACGAATATCATTGCAGCAATGCTTGTGTTCGGAGGTTTAGTGTTTTTTCATGAATTAGGGCATTTTATTGTGGCAAAGAAAAACAAAGTGCGTGTATATGAGTTTGCGGTCGGGATGGGGCCTTCTCTTTACAAAAAGATGTACCATGATACGAAGTACTCGTTGAATCTTATCCCTATGGGAGGGTATGTTCGTATGAGTCCGTTGGAGGATGAGGAGGAGACTTGCCCGGAAGAAGACTTTCTCAACAAAAAACCCCTTCAAAAAATTGCGGTAGCACTTGCCGGACCGGCGATGAATATCCTTTTGGCACTTCTTCTGTTTATTTTGTGGGCGGGGATTTTAGGTACTCCCGTCAATCGGATCAATGAGGTGATAGATGGATATCCTGCACAGGCGGCAGGCTTGAAGTCGGGGGATACCATTGTTGAAGTCAACTCGGTGGAAGTCGGTAGTTGGCAGGAGGTCATTACACAAATATCGAAGTCCGAAACCGGTACGCCGATTGAGTTTAAGGTGATCTCGAAGGGAGAAGAACAGGAAAAGATTCTTCTGATCGAGCCGATCGAAAAAGACGGAAGGGTCTTGATAGGAATTACTCCTGCGGTTACAAGAAATTTCAGTAAGGCAGTCTCCAACGGCTTTGAGCTTACGTGGAGGGTTTCCGGGGAGATGCTTTTGTTTGTGAAGAAACTGTTTTCGGGAAGAGCGGGCACTCAGGAATTGTCCGGCCCGATAGGCATTGTTCGCATCGTCTCCGATTCGGCAAAAGAGGGAGCGGCAGAACTTTTGTTTGTGGCAGGAGTGATCAGTTTGAACCTTGCGATCATCAACCTTCTTCCGATCCCCGCTTTGGATGGAAGTCGCATCATCTTTTCGCTTGTAGAGTTGCTTCGAAGAGGAAAGAGGATCCCGGTGGAATGGGAGAACCGTATCAATATGGCGGGCTTTGTGTTTCTGATGGGACTGATGATATTTTTGACCTATAAAGATGCGATGAGATTGATGATACGTTCTTAGACAGAAGGTGTGGATCTTTGTTGCCCGCATCTGACACAGCCTTGGAAAAGAAGAATTTTTACAGGAGTTTTAGGAGATAGAAAAGAATGATAGAACGAAAGAAAACAAAGATGGTCAATGTCGGAGGAGTGAAGCTGGGAGGAATGGAGCCCATAGTCATTCAATCGATGACCAATACCGCCACCGAGGATGTAGAGGCGACGGTGTCTCAGATCAGAGAATTGGAAGAGGAAGGTTGTCAGATTGTGCGTTTGGCAGTTCCCAACACACAGGCGGCGGAGGCGATCAGGGAGATCAAAAAAAAGACAAACCTCCCCTTGGTCGCCGACATCCACTTTGATTACCGCTTAGCTCTTCTTTCGATAGAGAACGGGATTGACGCGCTAAGGATCAATCCCGGTAATATCGGGGGAGAGGATCGGGTCGAGGCTGTGGTAAAAAAGGCAAAGCAAAATCGACTTCCCATTCGTATCGGGGTGAACGGAGGTTCCCTTGATCCGAAGATCAGAAAACAGGATCTTTCGTTCGAAGATAGGATGGTCGAAAGTGCAATGGAGCATATACGGATCCTTGAACGACTCGACTTTGAAGACATCGTGGTTTCGCTCAAGGCCAGCGACATTTTTCGTACAATCGCGGCCTACGAAAGATTTTCCGAGGTTTCGGACTATCCTCTTCACCTGGGGATTACCGAATCCGGAGGAGCGAGGAGCGGAGCGGTGAAGTCTTCGATCGGGATCGGTCATCTCTTGATGAAGGGAATCGGAGATACGATCCGAGTATCTTTGACAGCAAGTCCCGTGGAAGAGATCGTCATCGCCAAGGATATCCTGAAATCGTTGAATCTGTATGACAAGGAGATCAAGATCATCTCCTGTCCTACCTGCGGACGGACGAAGATAGACTTGATCCCTCTGGCGGAAAGGGTGGAAAAAGCCGTCAAAGGGATCCGAAAACCGATCACCCTCGCCATTATGGGTTGTGCAGTCAACGGACCGGGAGAGGCCAGGGAGGCCGATATCGGTATCGCGGGCGGAGTGGGAGAAGCAATCCTCTTCAAAAAAGGAGAGATCATCCGCAAGATCAAAGAGAGTGAAATAGAAGCGGAACTGTTGAAGGAAATAGACAGGATATGAGAAGGGGCCGGTATTCGGCCCTCTTCTAAATGGAAGGACTGATGCACGGGATGGCTATAAAGATAGGGTTTGATGAAGAGTATTTAAAGCCGATCAAAATGGAATATATCAGGCAGAGTTCACAGCTCGTGTTGTTTATGAAGGCAGGTCGTTTGTTTTCCGATTCTGAAGTCAAAGAGATCGAAGATTCTTTTCAGGCGGAAGGGAGAAATTTGACGCTGCATCTTCGATTGGAATACGAAGAAGATCTCTTGACGGAGGATTTTTGGACCAACTATGCACAAGAGATATGGAACTTTCTTCTTTCTCTATGCCCGGGTCTCAAAGGGCTCAAAGGAGGAGAGGGTTTTGTATACAGGCAGGAGGATGAGACCTATTTCTGTGAGATAGCAAATCCGCTGATCCACAAAAGTATAGAGAAGATGGGAGTGCCGCTGCTCCTTCGTGATAGGGTAAAGAGTCAAACGGGTAGAGAAAAAAACTTTGTGTTCCACCTTGCTGAAGAGATGGAGGACATGAGTTTTTTTGAAAAGCAGAGGGAGGAAAATCTCGATTCTCTGATCAAATCTATGGATGTTCCTACAGGAGAGAAGGACAAAAAACCGAGTGTAAAAAAAGAACAGTCTAAGGGCGATATCATTTTGGGTAGGAAGATAGCGGGCGAGTCTCTGTCGATAGAATACATCAAAGGTGAGGGAGATATCTTTGTCACGCAAGGAAGGGTGTTTTCTCTCGACAAGAGGATTACAAAGTCAAACAAGTATATCTATACCTTCAACATTAAGGACAAAACAAGTGCTTTGTCCTGTAAGGCCTTTGTCTCCAATGAGGACTTTGCGCTCAAAAAAGGAGACTATATCAAGCTCAGGGGCAGGATGGAATACGATACTTACGCGAAGGAAGATATCTGCCTTGTAAACGACATTTCTCTTGCCAAAGAAGAATTGAGAATGGATGAGGAAGAAATCAAGCGGATCGAGCTGCATGCTCACACGACGATGACGAGTATGGAAGGCATCGTCAATGTCAAGGATCTCATCAAAAAGGCTGCACAGTGGGGGCATAAGGCGATAGGGATCACGGATGACGGTGTGGTTCAAGCCTTCCCCGATGCGATGGATGAGGCCAAAAAGTCGGGAGTAAAGGTACTCTACGGTTTGGAGGCTCACCTGGTCGATGATATGGCGCAGGTTTTGAAGGAAGTAAATGAAGAGGATATGGACCAGGAGTTCGTTGTCTTTGATATAGAGACGACCGGTTTTTCGAGCACGGAGGACTCCATTATAGAAATAGGAGCGGTCAAGATCAAAGAAAAACAGATCGTTGATCATTTCAGTGAATTGATCAATCCCAATAGGGACATTCCTCCGGTTATTACCGAACTTACAGGAATCACGAACACTATGGTCTACGATAAGGACCCCATAGAGATTGTTCTGCCCAAGTTTATGGAGTTTAGCAAAGGTTGCGTTTTTGTCGCTCACAACAGCGACTTTGATACTTCCTTTATTCGAGAGAAATGCAAAAATCAAGGTCTGGACTACGATCATATTGCCGTTGATACGGTAGAACTTTCCAGAGCCTTGCTTACGGATCTGAAGCGTCACAAGCTCGATGTGGTAGCGAAAAAACTCGGAATCTCCCTTGAGAATCACCATAGGGCAGTCGACGATGCCGAAGCTACTGCTCAGATCTTCCTGAAGTTTGTATCGATGCTGGAAGACAGGGGAGTAGAGCGTTTAAGTCAGGTCAACGAGAAGATAACCAAGACGAATATTCAGGCGATAAGAGATACTTCTATTACGATGTTTGCAAAGGATCTGACGGGACTAAAAAATTTGTATCGCCTTGTATCTTTTTCACACATCAAACATTTCTACCGAGTTCCAAGAATCCTTAAGAGCGAGCTTCTGAAATATAGGCAAGGTCTTCTCTTGGGAACCGGAGGAGAATCCGGAGAGGTATTCTCGGCAGTGAGAGATGAGTTCCAGAGAGGGACTTCGACACAGATCGTCGAGAAGTTACTTCAGTTCTATGATTTCGCCGAAATTATGCCGACGAGTACTTACCGAAGTTTCTTCAGTGCGAGGTATGATCTTCCTACTCAGCTCTTGGAAAAAATCAACAAGAGGATATGGGAGGCGGCATCCGAGGCGGGGCTTCCTACAGTTGCTGTGGGAAATGTTCATTATTTGGATGAAGAGGATGGAATCTATCGCCATATCTTGAGGCACGGTCAAAAGAAGAAGGATGAACATATAGACAAGGCCCTGTACTACCGAACGACAAGGGAGATGTTGGATGAGTTTTCCTACTTGGGTGAAGAGGTCGCAAAACAGGTTGTCATAGACAATACCCATCTGGTTGCGGATATGATCGAGGATTTGCTTCCCGTTCCTGATGGCACCTTTCCTCCCGAGATCGAAGGAGCCAAAGAGGATCTGCGCAATATGTGTTATGAGAAGGCGAAGAGGATATATGGAGAGAACTTGCCCGAACTGGTGGAGAAGAGGCTGGAAAGAGAGCTCAACTCCATCATAGGAAACGGATATGCGGTGATGTACATCATAGCTCAAAAGTTGGTCACAAAATCTTTGAGGGACGGATATCTCGTAGGTTCCAGAGGTTCGGTAGGCTCCTCCTTTGCAGCGACGATGAGCGATATCACGGAGGTAAACCCTCTACCTCCTCACTATATTTGTCCTAATGAAGAATGTAAGTATTCCGAGTTTCTCCTGGATGGTTCCATAGGTTCGGGGGCAGATATGCCCGACAAGTCTTGTCCCAAATGCGGTCACAAGTTGACCAAAGAAGGGTTTGACATCCCCTTCGAAGTCTTCTTGGGTTTTGAGGGGGACAAGGAGCCCGATATCGACCTTAACTTTGCGGGAGAGTACCAGCCTAATGCGCACAGATATGTGGAAGAGTTGTTCGGGGAAGGCTATGTCTTCCGTGCAGGAACGATCGGAACCATCGCTGAAAAGACGGCCTTCGGTTATGTTGCAAAGTATCTCGAAGAGAACGGAATCCGTGCAGGAAGTGCACAGCTTCAAAAACTCCAATTGGGATGTACAGGGATTAAAAGAACATCGGGTCAGCATCCCGGAGGAGTAATGGTATGCCCGAAAAATAAGGATATCTATGATTTTACGCCGATACAATATCCCGCCAATGATTCCAAGAGCGGTGTCATCACGACCCACTTCGACTATCACTCCATCAGCGGAAGGATATTGAAACTCGACATTCTCGGACACGACGGCCCTTCGATCATTCGACACTTGGAAGATATGACGGGGCTTGTGGCGACCGAGCTTCCTTTGGATGATCAGAGAACGATGTCTATCTTTACCTCTACGGAAGCCTTGGGCTGCGACCTGTCCAAGATCGATTGTGAAACGGGAAGTCTCGGTATCCCGGAGTTCGGGACCAGATTTGTACGACAGATGCTTATGGATACGCAGCCTCACACCTTGGCGGAGCTGGTCCGTATCTCGGGGCTCTCCCATGGGACCGACGTTTGGGTCAATAACGCCCAAGACCTTGTCAGAGGCAATGTTGCTACCCTCAAGGAAGTGATTTCCACAAGGGATGACATTATGAACTACCTTATCCAAAAGGGACTGCCATCGAAGATGTCCTTTAAGATCATGGAGAGCGTTCGTAAAGGCAAGGGTATCACCGATGAATGGGAAGAGGCGATGTTTGAAAACAACGTGCCCTCCTGGTACATCAACTCCTGCAAAAAGATCAAGTATATGTTTCCCAAGGCACACGCTGCCGCCTACGTTATGATGTCGTTTCGGATCGCCTACTTTAAAGTCTATCAGAAGGAAGCCTTCTATGCCGCGACCTTTACGACTAAGGTCGCAGACTTCGATATCGAATTGATCTCAGGCGGAGAAGAGGCGGTGTTGAAGAAGTTCTTGGAACTGAAGAAGGAAGAGAATACTCTTACGACCAAGGAGAAAGATATGATGACGGTATTGGAGCTCGCCTACGAAATGTACCGAAGGGGAGTGAAACTCAAGAAGGTGGATATCTATCATTCTCATGCACAGAAGTTCCATTTGGAGGACGGGATGATACTTCCTCCACTGATGAGTATCCAAGGTCTTGGGATGACGGTCGCCGAAAAGATACAGGAAGAGGCAAAGAAAGCGGAATTTATCTCGTTGGAGGACTTTCGTAAGAGGACGAAGGCGAGTAAGACCGTTGTTGAAACGCTTTTGAACCACGGGTGCCTGGCGGGACTGCCTGAAACCAACCAGTTGTGTATGTTTTGATATGGAACAGGTCCTTTCTCAAAAAAAGAAGAGGAGCTTCCTAGAGCGTGTCTACGCAATACTTTACAAAACGTAAAAAATATGAGATACTCGTATAAAACAGAGGAG
>NZ_JBHSHL010000020.1:0-60517 GCF_042652965.1 Filifactor villosus | reverse complement strand
GAGCAGTTCATTTGGCATCGATCGTTTTATGGTTAAGATGCCTTGTTTAATTTGTGTAGACACGCTCTAAAGGAGATAAAAAAACGCGGGCAGAAGACTTTGAAACAAGACTCTGCCTGCGTTTTCATAATACCGAGGGAGCATCTTCGATACTATTTCTCGAAGAAAGCTGTTTATATTTGTCTCATACTATTTTCCAATAGAAGTATGGATATATCTGTTTTTCAACCCACGAAAAATCGGTTTATCTTCTATGGATCACAGATTGTTTATATCTACAATTCAAAGGAAGAATAGTATCAATCGTCAAAACAAAGGATTTTCGCTCTAAATAAGTCGCACCATCGACTGTTCGAACGGTAGCGGTATAAGAATTATTGAACGGTGAGCAGTTCCAAAAGTTCTTCCTCGGGCATATTCTTAGGAATACGAAATCTTCCCGCCTTAAACTTTTTAGGCGGTTCGGCTTCTTCCATTGCTTGTAAAAAAGCTTGTGCATCGTGTATCAACCTTAGGGCCAAGAGATCTGAGACCACTTTTTCATTCGAAGAATCTTCTTTGATCACAAAGTTTATTGTGGGAGAATCGGGGTTTGGGGAAGAGATTTTAATATATTCCCTCTCCTCTTCCTGCTTCTGTGCCTCAAAGGAAGTTTTTACTTCTTTGGATCCTGTATGTTCTTCCTCTTTTGCTGTGGCCGCTTGCTGTTCTTCCAAGATTCTTTTGGCTTCACTGAGGGAGTTGTCAGGCGAAGAAGGGAGCTCTTGGCCGAAAAAGAGACTCAAGAGGAAGGAAGAGCCCTGAGGGAACCAGGGTTTTAACTCCCGACCGACAAAGAACACAACACAGATAACGATCAGCAGGGATACCATAATATCACTTGTACTGTAAATAAAATCTTTGATCTTTTTCATATCCTAATTTCATCTCCTCTGTTCTCGTAGTTTATTGTAACCCTTTTTTGTAAGATATCCAACAAGATGTAAAAATCAATATGTAAAAAAAATGTGTAAAAATTATTTCAAATCGGTATTGTGTGGTAAAATAAAAGGTAGTGTAAAATAAAACTTACGGAGGAGTCATATGAGTCAAAACATCAAAAAAGAACTGATCGAATGGATAAAGGTCATTGTCATTGCAGGAATACTGGCGGTGACCATCACTCACTTTATAAAGCCTACCATTGTAAAGGGAGTATCGATGTATCCGACATTACAACCGAACGATTATTTGATCATGAACAGAGTTGCATATAAGAACAAACCGATCGAGTACCTTGATGTGATCGTCTTTGAGTCTGAACTTTTATTGGACCAGAGTGATCCGCAGAGGAAGAAGGACTTGGTAAAGAGGGTGATCGGGCTTCCCGGAGATCATATCTCTGTGAAGGATGGGGATGTGTACCGAAATGATAAAAAGTTGGAGGAGCCCTATATTAAAGATGGAGTGACGGATAGGGATATCGAAGCGGATGTACCTGAAGGTCATGTGTTCGTGATGGGAGATAACAGGCTTAACAGCAGTGACAGTCGCGATGAGGATGTAGGGATGGTCAATGAGGATGTGATTATCGGAAAGGTCATCATCCGTCTGTTTCCCTTCAACAAGATCACAACAAACTTTTTAAACTGATGGGGAGTGGAGGATTTTATGAAAATTCTTGCATCAAAGTCGGAACCTGTAAATTTGGAACAGTATTGGAAGAGGGAAAGTGAGCTTTTTTCCACTAAGGCGATGGCTGCGATTGTGGACGGACGGCTTCGCCCCTTGGATCATACTATTGTTAAGGATGCGGAAGTAGAATATATCGATATTACAAACAAGGACGGTAAGCGTATCTATATGACCTCGCTTACCTTTCTACTGATAAAGTGTTTTCACGAACTTTTTGAAAACGCGGAGATCACGTTGAAACATTCTCTGCTGAAGGGAAATTATTTTAGGGTTCACTATAAGAGAGCTCTTAAGGCAAAAGATATCTGTGCCCTTGAAGAGAGGATGAGGGAATATGTCAAAAAAGATGCTCCGATCGAGAGGATCTATTATTCTTCCGAGAAAATCGAAGAGATAGAGAAGCAGGGAGACAGCCCCTTCTCCCTGGACCTGATTCGCTATAAAGACTCAAAGGATGCGTATATTTACAAATTGGGTGATATGCAAAGTTATTATTACGGTTATACGGTCCCTTCAACCTCTTACCTGGACGTATTTTCGCTCAAACTTTATGGAGGAGGCATCGTGCTTCTCGGACCGTCGGTCGATCGAATCAAGGTCCCGACGAAGTTTTTTCCTCAGCCGAAGCTGTTCCAAGTTTACAAAGAAGCTGCAGCTTGGGGAGAGGTTATGGAAGTACGCAATGTCAGTGAATTGAATCGTTCCATTGAAAGTGGGGATTATCGGGAGATGATCCGTATCACGGAAGCGGCTCATGAAAAAAAGATCTGTGAGATTGCCGATATGATCCTCAAAAACAGGGAGAAGGGCAGATTGATCCTGATTTCGGGACCATCGAGTTCAGGAAAGACGAGTTTTGCACATCGGTTGGAAGTACAACTGAAGGTAAACGGATTAAAACCGATCACCATCTCAATGGATAACTACTTTGTTGAGAGAGAAGAAACACCTCTGGATGAGAATGGGGAATATGATTTCGAGTCGGTGCACGCGATTGATATTGCCTTGTTCAACGAACATATGGAGAGGATCATTTCCGGAGAAGAAGTCATTATTCCCGAATTTGATTTTATCGAAGGGAAAAAACGTTATCATGAGAGCAATCGAATGGTGGTGGATGAAGATCAACCGATCATCCTGGAGGGGATTCACGGCTTAAATCCTATGTTGACCAAAGACATCCCCGACGGAAACAAGTTTCGGATCTATGTCAGTCCATTGACCCAGCTCAACCTCGATGACCACAATAAAATCTCTACTTCGGACCTGAGAATGATCAGGCGTCTGGCAAGAGATACAAGAACGAGGGGAAAGAGTATACAGACCGTTATCAGTGCCTTTGATAAACTAAGAAAGGGCGAAGATAAATACATCTTCCCATATCAGGAGAATGCGGATGTGATGTTTAACTCGGCACTTATCTATGAACTTTGTGTTTTAAAAAAGACGGTTTATCCCATGCTCTCGTCTATCGTGGTCAATGATCCGGTATTTGTAGAGACGAAACGTCTGGAGAAGTTTTTGCAGTTTTTTGACCCTATAGAAGATGAGAGGGACATTCCTCCGACCTCTTTGTTGAGAGAATTTATCGGAGGTTCCACCTTGGTGGAAGAATAGATAATACTACTATTCTTTTGAATAGTGGATATAAACAATCTGTGAGCTATAGAAGACAACATAGTTTTTCGTCATTGAAAAATAGATATATCCACACTTCTATTGAAAAATAGTATAACACAGAAAAATAAGCTTGTTGATGTCGATCCTGAAATTCGCCACAACAAGCTTTTCTTATTTTCGGAAGCCTTCAAAGTCTTCTTTGGATATCGTTCGGGTATCGAGCATGGCTTCGAGGACCTCTTGCTGTCTTCTTTGAGCTCCCGTATAGTTTTTGGAAAGGGAGAGGAGACTGGGAGCGTTAGGCAACCCGGCTAAGAGACTGGCTTCATTCAAAGTGAGCTCTTTGGGAGTTTTGTGAAAATAGCCGTGAGATGCTTGAGAGATTCCGTAGTACCCATCTCCGTAATAGATGATGTTAACATAAAGTTCCAAGATCTCTTCTTTGGACAAAAGATTTTCCAATTCATGTGCAAGATAAAATTCTGCAAGTTTGCGTGATAAACTTCGTTTGTGGTTGAAATACATATTTTTGGCAAGTTGTTGGGTGATGGTGCTTCCACCTTCGCTGAGTCTTCCGCGTCGTACGTTTCGGGTCACAGCACGCATCAGAGCAAGATAATCTACTGCTCCGTGTTTGTAAAACCTTCTGTCTTCAATGGAATAGATGGCATTCAAAAAATCGGGACTGATGTCTTTATAAAGGACATAGTCTTTTTGGGAACGAAGAGTTTCAACTTTTGACAGCACAGGTTCCTTTTGGACAATCTCAGAGTAGAGAAAATAGCCGTAGGAAGCCATAGAGAGTAAGATCAAAGCGGGTAGGAGGGCGATCGCTTTTAGAAAGGATCGAAGAATTGTTTTAGAAGTCATTGCGCATCAATCTCCTTATATAATGGAGGCCATTGAAGTACATACAATGGCCGTTTGAACAGTTCATTTGAAAAATTATTTAAGAATAAGATCCTTGCCTATGACTCGTTTAAAATCGGACAAAAGAAGCTCCGCATCACGTAATTCCATATCGGGATAGGTAGAAGCGGACAAGTCCATGATGACCTCGGTATCCGTGATTGTGAAGTCGATATTTTTGACAACGTTATCCATCCTTTTGTCCAAGGACTCCGAGAGTTTTAAGATCACTCCCAGTTTTTCAATAATGGAGATATCCTTTTTTGTCAACAGAGAAGAGTATTTTTCAAAGTCGACATAGGAGTTGTTTTTCCTGTGGAAAGAAGCGGTGTAGGCACTCATCAACAGTTCTTTATGAGAAAGACCGCAGATCGGTGCATTCAAAATCACCCAGAAAGAGTGATGATGATGGTTGTAGTAGTTGATGATGATTCCACTGTCGTGAAGCAGGGCACTGGTATTGACAATATTGTTCAGGTCAATGTCACTGACGTCATCCATATCGAGATAGGGCTTCAGATTCATAAAAATCTCCATGGAAAGCCACCGGATCTGGAAGGCGTGCAGGGCATCGAGCTCCATGATCTTGAGGATGTTTTCGATTGAGTGCATCAGGGGACTGCGTATAATCAGGATCTTGCTCTCCAGAAGATAGTCGTAGAAGACCCCGTATTTGACATCCTTGCTGCACAGACAAAGAGAACCTTTATTCAGAGCCTTCATCAGTTCCGAAACAAAGAAGAGTTGGGAGCGAAAACTGTTTCGGTTGTGTTCGAAAAAGCCCTCCCAGTGTTTCAACTGTGAAGGAGAAGAAGAACCGCTCTTTTGATACATGTCATCTATCTGCTCGAGGGAAGTGGTATATCCGTGAAGGATATCCAAAGGATAGGAGCTTTCGATGATGGAGATCTTGGCCATCTGTTCCATAAATTCTCCAATCGATACGACCGGAAGATCTTGGACATCTTCCAACCAAGGAATGGTCGAAAGGATGGAAGCGACTTCTAAGCGGATCTGCTCTTCGGAAAAAGAAGGATCGAAGTTTTTCGGATCGAGAGCTTCGACAGAAACGGAAAAATAAGCCTCCTGCTTTCGGTTCTTCATCCGGATCAACTGTAGTTGGTTTCCTACAAGGCCCATGATCAACGCATTTTCATATCCTGTAAAAGCTGAAACGGACAGATAATTGTAATACGCCTCTTTTTCTCGGTTTATGACCTGTATATCGAGATCGATCCTCTTTTGGATCAGATCAACAATGATATCGCAATTGGTGGCACTTCGCAAAGCATCTCCCGCGATCGTAATGATACGGCTTATCTTCTTCGAATCGCAGATGGTTTTATAGTTTTTTAAGATGTTGATCAGCGAGGAGATGTTGTTGCTGAGGATGTTCCCGTTGGAATCAAGATGCTCCGTCATCTTGATCGCTTCCGTATATTCTTCCACAAGATTATAAGCGTTGTTTTTATTAAGTTTTATCTGGATCATCTTGACGGAATCAGAACAGATATGAATAATAGCGATTGTTTCCATTTTTATTACCCGATCTTATTTTTTATACTATTACCTGTTTGAATGATCGATATCAGTGACTTATCCCCTAAGGAATAGTATGTTCTGGTGACAGTTAAAGTCGATATCTCTATCCTTTGATCGGATCATAGTATTTGACAAAAATAAGATATTCTCCTTTCTACAAAATGATTTTATGTCATTGAACAAGTTGATTTAAATCTTTGATGTCAGATATTCTCCCACCTTATATACGTCGCCCGCTCCTATGGTAAAGATCACATCGTTGTTTCCTATGAAGGAGCGGAGGTAGGATTCGATCTCATCCGAGTTTTGGAAATACAGGGCTTCTTTTCCATTTTCTACGATCTTGTCGACCAGCTGCTTAGACGAAACCAAACCGTCATCGACTTCTCTTGAAGCGTAGATATCCGTGATGATGATAACGTCCGCATCCGAAAAAGAAGAGGCGAAGTCGGAGAGTAACTCCCTGGTTCGACTGTAAGTATGAGGTTGAAAAATAGAGACGACTTTATTTGCATTCAAATATCGGCTTGCCGACAGAGTTGCTTTGATCTCTGAGGGGTGGTGGGCATAATCGTCATAGACGCTGGCACCGTGATAGGTACCTTTGTATTCAAAACGGCGTCCTACACCTTTGTATAACGAAATTCCTCTCTTTACATCCTCTTCTTCCAAGCCGTTTAAAATTGCAGTCATGATTGCAGCGGAAGCGTTGAAGATGTTGTGAGAGCCGGGAACGTGCAGTTCAAAGGGACCCATAAGTTTCCCTCTAAAGTCGAGGGAGAATGTCGCTTGACCCTGTTCATTGAAACGGATCGAACGGATAACGGCATCGTTGCCCTCCTCCATACCGAAGTAGACGGTGTTTTCAATATCTCTTGTCGCCAAACGCACGTTTTCATCATCCCCATTGGCAATCACATAGCCATTTTGTTTCACATTTAGAGAAAAGCGGTGGAAGGAGGAGATGATGTGATCCAGATCCTTAAAATAATCCAAGTGATCCGCTTCAATGTTGAGAATCAAGGCGAAGGTGGGGAACAGATCCAAGAAACTGTCACAGTATTCGCAAGCTTCCGTAATAAAGTTGGAGCTGTTTCCGATCCTGTAATTGCCGTTGATATCTTGTAAGTTCCCTCCGACAAGAATGGTGGGATCCATGGACAAGTTGGAATAGATCACGGAGATCATTGAAGTCGTGGAAGTTTTACCGTGAGTTCCCGAGATCGCAATGGAATTTGAATACTTACTCATAACCATCCCCAAAAACTCGGAACGCGTCATCATCCTAATGCCCGAATCATTAGCCGCAATCCACTCGGGATTATCGGGATGGATCGCTGCCGTATAAACGATTAAATCAATGTCCTTTGTAATATTGTCGGCTTTCTGCTCAAGGTTGATCAAAGCACCTTTGGATTTCAGATCTTCGACAAGAGGGCTGTTTTGCACATCCGAACCTGAAACAGTGTAGTTTAAGTTCAAGCAGACATTAGCCAGACCGCTCATGCTGATTCCGCCTATACCGATAAAATGTATCTTCATTGATTTTATGCACCCTTTCAATATATACCGAACGCTAAAAAGACAAGCCTTTGCAAACAGGATACGACCGTCAGAGGAAAGGGCTTGTTTCGTAACTTTGCAGTACAACTACTATAAATTAAAGTATTTCAAATTATTATACCATAATTGAGAAAAGAATAGTATGTTTTTGTGGGATTTTATGTTTCTCTTCCTATATTTTAGACACTGACAGAACAAGTTCCTAAAGTTACAAACGATAAGAAGTTATTTTTTTGGATATCCTTATGTTGAAATGCCCGAAATATAACACTATGATTCCTTTGAGTTGTGGATATAAATGTTGTGTAACTGATAGAAAATAAAAGGATTTTCGTAATCGCAGAATAAATATATCCAAACCTCTATTGGACAATAGTATAAGAGGAATGATCTCCGTTGAAAATAAGAAAAACGGATCCGAATAACGCTCAGACAAGGTATGCGTTCAAAGGCAAAGAGGTCTCGCGATAATAGGAGAATGAAAGAGAGTGGTCTTATCGCCTCGGTAGAGTTCGGGTGTTGTTCTTCCTTCTTACGAAAAACAGTTTAGACAAAAAAGATGTCAATACAAGTGAATATACGGCTTCTATTTTTTGTTAATTCGTGCTATTATATAAGAAATATTCTTTTAAAAAAGATTTTTCTTCGAGTGTAACGTGTAATACTGTTGTTCCTTGCAGTATTGGCATTGGTAGTTTGTACTTCGTGGAAGACGAAATGAGGTTTTGTAGTCGCACAATAGATGATACAAGTGTTCTGTTGAATAATAGTATCGAGTTTTAAGAGGTTCGTCACAGATGACAGGAAGAGGGGGTCGAATCCTTAAGTACCTTGCTTTGAACTTTGAAACATCGATGTACATACGAGGCTTATAAAAGGAGAAGGTTGAAATAACCGATTGTGAACAAACACAATATGGCATCTTTTCCGCTTTCTTTTTTTCGAGGAAAACAAAAGTTGTGTAGAATAAAGCGTTTCGGAGGTTTTGTTGTTTGGTTGGGGAAGGACCGTCATCCGAATTTTCGATCAATGCAGTATTTCTTAAATCGATTTCGAATGTGTTTTCGGAGGTGGAAGGTTATGAAGATAAAAAAAACGGAACGGATCGCCGCTATTGTAAAGATGCTTTTGGATAACCCTAACAACATCTATACTCTGGGCTATTTTTCGGATACGTTTCATACGGCAAAGTCGACGCTCAGCGAAGATATCGTAGTGGTAAAGAACATATTTGAGAAACTGAAGTTGGGAAAGATCTTAACGATCGCCGGTGCAGCCGGAGGGATCAAGTACATTCCTTACCTTTCCAAAGACAAGGCACTGACGTTTTTGGAAGAACTCTGTAGACAGATCGAGCTTCCCGAACGCCAATTAGTTGGAGATTTTCTCTATCTGATTGATCTGATCTACGATCCCGTCTATACGCGCAAGATAGGGGAGGTCTTTGCTTCGGTTCTGGATTACAGCCGTACGGATTACGTTGTTACGATTGAAACCAAAGGGATACCTATGGCACATATGACCGCCGCCGCTATGAATATTCCTTTGTTAATCATAAGAAAGAATATAAAGGTCTCGGAGGGACCGACTGTGAGCATCAACTACCTTTCGGGTACCAGCGGCTCGATTCAGAGTATGTCTTTGTCCAGGAAGTCTATAAAACCGAACTCCAAGGTTATCCTGATCGACGATGTGATGCGACGGGGAGGGACTTTGAAAGGGATGGAAGAATTGATGAAAGAGTTCAATGCCCGTGTGGTTGCGAAAGGAGTATTTATGGAAGTAAACCCCGGAGAAGATAAGGAGATCAAAGACCACACCTCCCTGATCCATATGATCCAAAAAGATGGACAACGTACCATCCGGGTAAACGAAGACTTGTTTGTTCACCTCTAATATTTGTAAAATTTCAATCAATTAGATAGAAAAATTCATCGTAGAAGAAAGAATAGTACAGAATAATAAAAATATATAAAAAAATGAAGGAACTTTTTGTTTTTTGTAGAAATATAATTATTAAGTAAAGTGTACTTTTTTGTGGTGGAGTATAGGTACAGTTACTTAGACATTTGGATTTTTTATTTCAACAAAAAGTGAAGGAGTGACGCATTTTGGAAATTACAGACGTAAGGGTAAGGAAACTTTCCGATGAAGGAAAACTGAGAAGTATCGTATCGGTTACCTTGGATAACTGTTTTGTGATCCATGATATTAAGTTGATCGAAGGGCAAAACGGACTTTTTATCGCCATGCCGAGCAGAAAGGTTGCGGAAGGAAAGTACAGAGACATTGTTCATCCAATCAATTCAGATATGAGGCAGGAATTGCAGGATGAGATTTTGAAGGCTTATGAGGAAGCAAAGGAGAGGTTGGAGGTCGCCGAAGATCTTGAAAATGAGTTTGTTTCAGAGTTTTCGGAGTAAGAGATCAAGGATACAAATAAAGGACTACTTATTTTTTAAAAAAACGGATTGAAATCGAAAAGATGATGATATATGATAGAAAGCATATTGAAAGATATGCTTTTTGTCATATATAAAGCAAAATTAGAATCAGAAAGGATGAATCGTATGCAAAAAAAACAAATCACCTCTAAAAACGCTCCTGCGGCAATAGGACCTTATTCTCAAGCTGTTCGTGTGGGAGATTTGATCTACACCTCGGGGCAACTTCCGATCAATGTAGAAACGGGAGAAATGGAGACCGATGTTAGAGCCGCAACGGTCGCTTCGCTTAAAAATATAGAATCGATTTTAAAGGAAGAGGGCTCCGACCTGTCCAAGGTAGTCAAGACAACGGTTTTTATCAAGAATATGGACGATTTCGGCACTGTAAATGAAGCATATGCCGAATTTTTTGAAGGAATCGCTCCCGCAAGATCTTGCGTAGAAGTCGCAAGACTCCCCAAAGACGCGGTTCTGGAGATCGAAGCGGTTGCCCATGCCTAAAGACTTAAGGCTGTAGGAGGGGGGTGTCGAAGAAGGGAAGGTCCTAAGCCGGGCTTTCCGGGTGGGTATCGAACTGAAAGATATTTTCTTCATCCTATCTCGAATCGTTCGGTTTTCAAGAAAACGTACAAAAAGTATCCCGTAAGATGATACAGATCTGTGTCGTCCTTAGGGGTACTTCTTTTTTTTGACAATTTTTTTATATACATAAAGAAGGTATTTTATAGTATAATGATATGGTACGAAAAAGATACCGCGATGAGCTGAACTTCAGAGAAGTATCGACGCAAAACCTATGCTGCTGAAATTTTATTTAGAGACCGGATGTAAAGGCGGTATAAAGGTCAAAGCGAATCGGTCGATACCGAATTATATGATCGGACAGTTCAAACAGGTAACGGTAAAGACTATATTGGATTATAACGGGAGTGTTTTATAGAAATGGGCAAGTTGATTGCGATTGAAGGAACGGACGGTTCGGGCAAGCAGACGCAGGCACAGATGTTGTTTGAATATTTGTCCGCAGAGGGAGTAAGATGTAAGAAGATCGGATTTCCGAACTATCAAAGCGAGTCATCTGCTCTTGTAAAGATGTATCTGAGGGGAGAATTCGGCAAGAATGCCGATGCCGTAGATCCGAAGATCGCTTCTATATTTTTTGCCGGAGATCGCTATGCATCGTGGAAGACGGTTTGGGAAGAATGTTATCGTGAGAGCGGTATCATCCTCACGGACCGGTATGTAATGTCGAACTTGATCCATCAGGCTGCAAAACTTGATTTGTATGAAGAAAGACTTGCGTTTAAGCGGTGGTTGGAGGAGCTCGAATACGGCATTTTCTCTCTTCCAAGGCCTGATCTTGTCTTCTATCTCCATATGGACATAGAAGCATCTTTTGCCTTGATGGAAAACAGGAACAATAAGTTTTCGGGTCAAGCGGACAAAGATATTCACGAGAGGGACAGGGAGTATATGAAGAGATCTTATCAATGTGCTGAACTTTTCAGCCGAATCGATTCGTGGCATAGGATCGAGTGTTTGAAGGATGGAGAGATAAGAACAAGAGAAGAGATCCATCAGGAGTTGGTCAGAATCTTGAAAGAGGAACGGATAGTATGAGGGAACTTCCTTTTGAAAAAGGTAACTTGAATCACGCTTACTTAATAGAAGGGGATGTAGGAGCCAACTTCCAACTCCTTCAGGCTTTTTTAAAAACACGTTTTGGCATCGATTCCGTATTTCATCATGTAGATGCTAAGGTCATAGACTCTTATACCGTCGAGGTACAAGAGATCAGGGAATTGATTCAAGGGGTCTCAATCAAAGCGCACTCAGAGGCGAAGATCTATGTTTTTTTGGAAGCGGACGAGCTTAGTGTCGGGATTCAAAATACTTTGTTGAAGACCTTGGAAGATCCTCCGGATCAGGTCTACTTCTTCCTTCTTTGTAAGAACAGACTTTCTCTTTTGGAAACGGTCATATCTCGCTGTTCTCTTCTTGCGGGAGTTCGGGAAAACAGGATTGACGAGAGGTTAAAGGAGGATTTTTTCACTTTTTTGCAAAAGATTCGAGAAAGGGATGCTCTGGGAATGAGAAAGGTTTTAAAGCAGTATTCCAAACAGAGGGAGGAACTTGCTTCGTGCTTGGACAGTTTCACCGTCCTCTTTGTACGAGTATTGAAGGAGAGGTATCAGCCGGAGCGTTTTGAAGAAGGAGCTTCTTTCTTACACGCAATAAACGGATATTCTCTCATTGAGATCGTTGATATTCTCGATAAGGCAAAAAAGTATATAGAGTCAAATGTCAGTATGAATGCTTCAATTGATTATACGGTTTTAAATATTTTGGAGGTATTGGATTGATAAGAGTGATAGGGATCCGCTTTAAAAAGGCGGGAAAGATATATTATTTTAATCCTCGAGGGATCGAAACGGTCCGGGGAGACAAGGTCATTGTTGAAACGGTTCGAGGAACCGAGATAGGGACGGTAGAAATAGCGGGAAAAGATATTGAGGAGAATAAATTCCCTACGGAATTGAAGTCCGTGCTTAGGAAGGCTACCCAAGAAGATTGTTTGAAGGATGAAGAGAATAAGAGGCTTGCTATTCAAGCGGGAGATATCTTCAACCAAAAGACACTCAAGCATCAGTTGGATATGAAACTCATCGATTCGGAATATACCTTTGATCGCAGCAAGTTGATCTTTTATTTTATCGCGGAAGGCAGGATCGATTTTCGCGAGCTGGTAAAAGATCTTGCCGCTGTGTTTCGAACTAGAATCGAACTTAGACAGATCGGAGTGCGCGATGAGGCCAAAACTCTTGGAGGAATCGGATGTTGTGGGAAGAAACTTTGTTGTTCTACATGGCTGGGAGATTTTCAATCCGTGTCAATCAAGATGGCGAAGGATCAGAACCTCTCTTTAAATCCCACAAAGATCTCGGGGATCTGCGGAAGACTGTTCTGTTGTTTGAACTATGAACACGAAACCTACGAAGGGATCCTTGCACGGATGCCCAACATCGGAAGTCTTGTTGAAACACCGGACGGAAAGGGAAAGGTGGTTGATACACGAACCATCTTGGAAGAAGTCAAGGTGCAGTTTGAAGATCGCAAAAATGATACGATAGAAGTGAGGAAGTATTCCTTGGAAGATGTCAAGATTTTACGTCAAACAAGGAAGCACAAGCAGTATGCGGAAGAAGTGGATGAGAAAGAACTGAAGAAGTTGTTGGAAGATTAGGAGTGAATATCATAGAAGAGGTAGTTTTGTCACAGACACAGAGGGTGGACGATTTGGGTGTCTGCTCTCTAAAAATTATTCAAGACAAAAGCGGCTTTTGTTTTGGAGTCGATGCGGTTCTTCTTGCCAATTTTACGAAAATGAGAAAGGGGTATATCGGTGCCGATCTGGGAACAGGAACGGGGATCATCCCCCTTCTTCTCTTGGGGAAGAGCGAAGTAGCAAAGATCTATGCTTTTGAGATCCAGGAGGAAGTCGCCTCTATGGCACGCAAGAGTTTCGAACTCAACTCACTGGAAGACAGGGCAGAGGTCATTTGTGATAATCTAAAGAGGGTGGCGGATTATCTCGAGCCTTCCAGTTTGGATTTTGTGGTGAGCAATCCTCCGTATATGAAGGCGGACGGAATGCAAAACACAAATGAGAAAAAGAGGATCTCAAGGCATGAGGTTGCCTGTACCTTGGAAGATGTTTTCGTTTCAGCCTCATACCTTCTAAAGGAGCAGAGAAGTTTCTATTTGGTACATCGCCCCAACAGACTTTGTGACATCTTCGAGTTGTCGAGAAAGTATTCTTTGGAGCCCAAGGAGATGAGATTCATATATCCCTATCCGGGAAAGGCTGCGAACCTGTTGCTCCTGAAGATGGTCAAGAACGGCAGGCCGGATCTCAAGATGTTGCCTCCGCTTTATCTCTATGATGAAAACCGCATGGAGAACGAAGAACTTCAAAGCATCTATTACAGTACCGGATTGGAGGAGGAGTAAGTTGCTATATATCTGTCCCACCCCAATCGGAAACTTGGAAGATATTACGATCCGAGTCCTCAATGTATTGAAAAAGGCGGATGTGATCGCCTGTGAGGACACCAGGCACTCAAAGCGACTGCTCAGTTATTATGAGATCCGCAAACCTCTGATCAGCCTGCATGAACACAACGAAAAAAAAAGGAGCGAAGAAGTTATGTCCCTGTTGCGGTCGGGGAAGGAGGTCGCTTTTATCTCGGATGCCGGAATGCCGGGGATCCAGGATCCGGGTTATTTTCTTATTCAAACGGCGGTCAAAGAAGGACTGGAATACACAGTCCTTCCGGGAGCAAGTGCCGCCATAACCGCCTTGGTAGCCTCCAACCTTGCAAGCAAGGAGTTTTTCTTTGAAGGGTTTTTGCCGAGAAAGGCAGGAGAACAAAAGCAGAGGCTGAAGGTTTTGAAAGGTCTGCAAGTGCCCTTCATCCTCTATGAAGCGCCCGGCAGGGTCTCATCGACGTTGAAAAATGCACTGGAAGTTTTGGGAGATCGGAAGATAGCGGTCTTAAGAGAACTGACCAAGATACATGAAGAATACCTTCACACCACCTTATCGGAGTATCTCATCTTGGAAAACAAGGTGGAAAAAGGGGAGTTTGTCCTTATTATAGAAGGTGCGACTCAAGGGGAAAAAGTCTATTTGGAGGAAGAGATCGTCGCCCTGTTAAAACATCATATCGAAGAAGGATCTAGCAGAAAGGATGCGGTCAAAAAGGTAATGGAACTGACCGGCCTTCCTAAAAACAAAATCTATCCCCTGTCTCTTGATTTGTAGAAGTGTTGTTGTTTGCATCTGTCGTTGTATAGCGAAAAATAAAAATGGAAGTTTGCGAAAACCAAAAACCTTCCTCACCTTATTTTTAAGGGGGAAGGTTTTTGCTAGTCTGTTTTCTTATAGGATGGCTCTGTACTTTGAAATCGATCGAGTTTTTTAAGCTTCAAATCATAGTATTATTCATTTAACGGTGTATTAATACTATTCTTCGATAGAAGTATGGTTATACTGTTTTGCAACCGCGAAAATTCGTTTTCTCTTCTATAGAGTGTAAATCGTTGATATCCGTTATTCAAAGGAATAATAGTATAACATTGGCAGGTTAAGTAATTTGAGGTATAGTATCTTTCAAATTATTTTTCGGCAATGATAGATCCCGTATATCTGTCATTTTAAACAGAGAATAGTACGAATCCGGATATCAACGATGCGTGCTCTGTAAGAAACAAAATGGATTTTCCCGGTTTGATACTGAATGTAGCAATATTGTCGCAGAACAAGCGTATGATGCGACAGTTCTGCAAAAGAAGGGAGCTTCTTACAGAGGTTTGTTTATTTTTTTGAGAACCTCGAGAAGAAGGCGGTAAGTTCTTTCGGTAGAAGATATGGAGAGTCTTTCGCTTGGAGTATGGACGTCGTACATCGTCGGACCGAACGAAACCATATCCAGACCGTTCAATTTTTCTTGGAAGATACCGCATTCGACTCCCGCATGGATGGCTGAGGTCTTCATCTCTTTTTGGAAGACTTCCTTGTAAGTTTGTGCAAAGAGATTTCTCAGCTTGGATTCGACTGCGGGAGGCCAAGCCGGGTAGTCCCCTTCCGATGTGAATTTCGCATGGAAGAGATCCGCGAGGACCTTAAGTTGGGAGACGATATGCTCTTTTCGGCTGGTGAGAGAGCTTCGAACCGAGTGTTCAAAGATCGCATATTCGTCCGTGGTAACGAGGACTCCGAGATTTAGTGAAGATTCCACCAAACCGTCTATGATGAAGCTCATCGACTGGATCGAGTTTGGAAGGATCATCATCAGTTGGAGGAGGGAAGTCTTACTCTTTTGGCAGAGGACGAACTTCGTCTCCCGGTTTTCCGTCACGGAGACTTCCATCTTGAAGTCATCTTCTATATTTGTATATTCATTGCGGTATAAGTTCTTCCACTCTTCGCAAAGCTCTTTTAGCTTCTCGACGTTTTTGGTATCGACTGCTATGGTAGCACTTGCGGAACGTGGAATTGCGTTCATTTTTGCTCCGCCCGATATTTCGAAGATCTCGAAGGGGAAGGTGGAATTCAGCTTGTGAAGGAACCTTCCAAGCAAAAGAATCGCATTTGCCCTTCCTTTGTCGATCTCACCTCCGGAGTGGCCACCTTTGAAGTTGTAAAAATCGACCTTACATACACTGTAGTCATCTTCTATCATCGTCCATTCGAGAGGAAGATGTAATTTCGTTCTTATTCCTCCGGCACAGCTGATCAAGAGCTCGCCTTCTTCCTCCGAGTCTATATTGATGAAGTAACGGCCTCTCAGCAAGGAAGCGTCGAGGTTTGTCGCACCTAGAAGACCTGTTTCTTCCTGAACGGTCATAACCGCTTCAAGGGGAGGATGGGCGATGTCGTCGGAATCGAGGATGGATAAGATCATGGCTAAGGCGATCCCGTTATCCGCGCCGAGGGTAGTTTTGTTCGCCTTTAAGAAGTCTCCGTCCAAGACCAGTTCGATAGGGTCTTTCTCGAAGTTATGAGGGCTATCAGGCTCTTTTTCCCAGACCATATCCATATGACCCTGTAAGATGACGGTGGGAGCATTCTCGTATCCTTTAGATGCCTCCTTAAAGATGATGACATTAAAGTACTCATCTTGGATGTAGGCGAGATCCCGATCCTTTGCGAATTCAACGAGGTAGTTGCTTATCTGTTCTTCGTGAAAAGAACCTCTCGGGATCTTTGAGATCTCTTCAAAAAAATGAAAGACCTTATCTTTTTTATCACTGAATAATGACATTGATTTTACTCCTTTCAACTTCAATTATTTTGTATCGATCACTTCAATAATAGTATATAAACGGTACAAATTCAATTACAAGCGCCTTACTTTTTTATTTTTCTGAAATGTTCTGCGATGCCGTTTTCCATCTTATTGTCTTTTCCGTAATAGTATTTGGCGTCTTTCAACGATTCGGGAAGGTAGGTTTGGTCGATGTAAGAGTTCGGATAGTCATGGGGATATTTGTAGTTCAAACCTCGCTCCAAGAGTTTTGCACCGCTGTAATGGGCGTCCTTCAGATGATTGGGAACAGGGTAGTGAGAAACCTTGTCCAAATCGTTCAAAGCAGCATCGATACCGACGATGGCGGAGTTCGACTTGGGAACTCCGGCGAGCAGAATGACGGCCTGTGCAAGAGGAATCCTCGCTTCAGGAAGACCGAGGAAAAACGCCGTATCGACACAGCTTTTTGCGATCGCGGCAGCTTGGGGATAGGCTAGGCCGACATCCTCCGAGGCTATGACCAACAATCGTCTGCAAGCGGAGATCAGGTCTCCCGAACGCAGAAGACGGGCGAGATAGTGCAGGGAAGCATCGATGTCACTGCCTCGGATTGACTTTTGGAAGGCACTCAAGATATCGTAGTGTTCATCGGAGTTTCTGTCATAGAGGACGGTCTTGGTCCCGCATACATTCAGCAGAGTATCCTCATCGATCTTGAGTTGATTGTCTTTACTGTAAAACTCCAACATCGTTCCCAAAGTGTTGAGCGCTTTGCGAAGGTCTCCTCCCGAGAAGTCAATCAGTTTTCCTATGTTTTCATCTTTGTATTCGATTCGGTATCCCTGTTCTTCGAGGTTTTCAATGGCATTGTAGATCCCTTTTTTTACGGCAGGGTTATCAAGGGAATGAAACTCGATGATGGTGCAACGACTTAAGAGGGATTTGTAGATTGAGTGGTAGGGGTTTTCCGTCGTGCTTGCAATCAAAATGATTTCTCCCTTTTCGATGTAGTCGAGAAGGAGTTGTTGCTGCTTCTTATTGAAGTTTTGGATCTCATCGATGTAGATGAGGATGCCCTTGTAGCCGGACAGGGTATTTATTTCGGAAGCGATATCCCGGATATCCTGGGTTTTGGAGTAGGTGGCATTGAGTTTGTAATAGCTCAGGTTCGAGTTGGCGGCAAGGATCTCGGCCACCGTTGTCTTACCGGTTCCCGGAGGTCCGAAAAAGATCAGGTTGATTATTTTTTTCGTCTCGACAAGACGGTTGATCAGCTTGTCTTTGCCTATGATATGTTGTTGTCCCACCACCTGAGAAATATCTTTGGGGCGGATCAGCTCGGCAAAAGGTATGTTCATGGGATGTTCTCCTTATATCAATTATTCATCCTTTCTCTAATTTCCGGAAGGGATGATCCATAGTCATATCTTCCATCCTATATGGAAGTTTTATACCATTTCTCGATGGAAGTGTTGTTATATCTACCTGAAAACACAAAAAATTATTTTATCGCCTATAGGGAAGAAGGGCATTGATATCAAAAATCCAAGCGAATCACAGTCTTATACTGTTTTTCAATAGAAGTGTGGATATATCTATTTTTCGATGACGAAAAACTATGTTGTCTTCTATGGGTCACAGATTGTTTATATCCACTATTCAAAAGAACAGTAGTATTATGTTATGCTCCGCTTCGTTATTTTTATCAACGCTTTGTAGCCCACAGGAGATGAAGCGGATTTTCAAATATATTCCGGTATTAGGCGGGATCAATGTTTGGTGCGGATATATCTTTTCAGGTAAAAAAGAATGCTCGGTGATCGACCGAACATTCTTTTTGATCTTGATTTATTTTAAATACATCTTCTGTTTCTTCATCTCATCCAGAAGTTTGTCGTTCAGTACCTTGATATGGGTTCCTTTCATTCCAAGGGAACGGGATTCAATGACACCGGCACTTTCGAATTTTCGCAAGGCATTGACAATGACGGAACGGGTAATACCGGCCCTGTCTGCGATCTTGCTTGCTACCAGAAGGCCTTCGGTTCCGTTCAATTCGTTGAAAATATGGGTCACAGCCTCCAACTCCGAATAAGATAAGGTTCCTATTGCCATTTGAACAACGGCTTTATTTCGCATCTCTTCTTCAAATTCTTCGCTTTTGGAGCGAAGAATCTCCAGACCGACCACCGTTGCACTATACTCTGCCAAAATAAGATCATCATCACTAAACTCTTTGTCATACCTCGATAGGATCAAAGTCCCAAGTCTCTCTCCGCTTCCTATAATGGGAACGATCGTCGCATACTTGTTGTAGCTTCCGATATCCCCTTTAAAAACGGATAACAGAGCTTCTTTTGTCAGGTTCGATATCGTCTCGGAAGCTTTGTTCACATTGTCGATATAGTCCTGAGGCAATTTCTCTTCGCCGGATTTTTCATCTAAAATGATAGAACTGTCCGCCTCGTGAGTAAAGGAAGACCCCAGCACCTTACCTTTGGAACTCAGGATATAGATATTGGAGTTCAATACTTCGTTTAAGGTATCGCTTAATACGGAGAATGAGACGGGTTTATTTCCGGAATTTTGGAGAAATTTATTGATTTTTCTCGTTTTTTGTAATAACACGCTTGACATACACACACCACCTTAATTTAATCAACACTAAAAATAAGCTGTACTTTTATTGGAAATTCATATAAAAGTACAAAATTTCACAACTATAATATCATATTCCAAAAGAATTTTCAATATTATTTGAAAATATTAAAATATTAAAAACCCGACTGTCTTCCATCATTTTTTATAACCACACTCTTTGGAGGAACAAAGAATCTGAGTCCCTTTCTTTCCGGTCTTTTCTACAAGGGGAGAATTACAGGAGGGACATTTTTCGCCTGTGGGTTTGTTCCATGATACAAAGCGGCACTTGGGGAAGTTGCTGCATCCGTAGAAGGTCCTTCCTCGTTTGCTTTTACGTACGATGACATCCCCGTCCTCACATTCAGGGCAGGCAATTCCGATCTTTGTGACATAGGGTTTGGTCCCCTTACATTCGGGATAGTTTTTGCAGGCAATAAACTTGCCGAAACGACCATATTTGACTACCATCTCGGAACCGCATTCGGGACAGATCTCGTCCGTTTTTTCTTCCAAGAGAACTTTTTCCAACTGCTCCTCCGCTTTTTCGATATCGGTCATCAGTGGGGAGTAGATAGTTCTGACAATCGATTTCCATTCAAGAGCTCCATCTTCTACCGAATCGAGTTGCTGCTCCATTTTTGCAGTAAAATCCACATTGATAATATCATTGAAGTGTTCCTTCATAATATCGGTTACGATCTCTCCCAGAACAGTGGGTTTTAAGAAGTGTTTTTCTTTTTCGACATAACCTCTTTGCAAAATGGTCGATATTGTAGGAGAGTAGGTACTCGGTCTTCCGATCCCGAGATCTTCAAGTTCCTTTACAAGGCTGGCTTCCGTATATCTTGCCGGAGGCTGTGTAAAGTGTTGCTTGGGGAGGATCTTGGATACGGGATAACTTTTCTCAGCGGTAAATTGGGGAAGAAGGACTTCCTCGTTTTGGGAGTAACTGTATACCTTGAGGTAACCGTCAAAAATCATGGTGCTTCCGTTCGCCTTAAAGGTATAAGACTCTATGTTTCCGCTCACAACGCTCGAGAGGAAGACGGCACTCGACATGGAGGCTGCAACAAAACGTTCCCAAATTAATTTATAGAGTTTGTACTGTTCGGGAGTCAAGGACTCTTTGATCGACTCGGGAGTACGTTGTGCCGAGGTGGGGCGAATACACTCATGTGCATCCTGGACTGAGCTGTTTTTCTTCTTGGCATTGACGTATTTCTTGTAATACTTTTTTCCATAGACGGATTCGATATATTCTTTTACAGCAAAACTTGCCTCGTCCGAGATCCTCTGAGAATCGGTACGAATGTAGGTGATAAGACCGATACTTCCTTCACCTTTGATTGCAACTCCTTCGTAGAGCTGTTGAGCTACACTCATGGTTTTTTTGGTAGGAAAAGAGAGTTTGGAAGAAGCTTCCTGTTGAAGCAAACTCGTGGTAAAAGGTTTTGGGGCAGTTCGAGACTTCTCTTTGGATGTGACGGACTCGATTTTCATAGGTTTTTTCGCAATTTCGTTAAGGACGCTTCGAACTTCTTCTTCGTTATGGAGTTTTATTTTTTTTCCGTTTTTTTCTACGAGTTTAAACTCGGCGAGCTTCTTATCGTCGCCTGCGACATTGGCTTGGATGGACCAATATTCTTCCGGAACAAAGGCACGGATCTCATTTTCCCGGTCGACGATAAGCAGGGTGCTCACACTTTGAACCCTTCCGGCGCTTAACCCTTTTCGAACCTTTGCCCATAGGATGGGGCTGATGTTGTATCCGACCAGACGATCGATGACTCTTCTCGCCTGTTGGGCATCCACGAGATCCATATCGATTTTTCGAGGAGATTTGATCGCTTTTTTAATCGCATCTTTAGTAATTTCATTAAAGGTAATTCGGTTTTCCTGCTGAGTATCCAAGCCCAAAAGGGTGGCAAGGTGCCAGGAAATTGCTTCTCCTTCGCGATCCTGGTCGGTCGCAAGGTAGACAAAATCGGCTTTTTTCGCTTCTTTTTTTAGATCTTTTACCACATCGCCTTTTCCACGAATCGTGATATATTGCGGTTCAAAATCATTATCTATTTCAACGCCCATCTTGCTTTTGGGAAGATCTCTTATATGTCCGACCGATGCCTTAACCGTGTAGTTCCTCTTGCCCAAAAACTTTTCTATGGTCTTTGCTTTTGCGGGAGACTCTACAATCACTAATTTTTTCGACATTCCACAGTCCTTTCCAAATTATTGTCGTACAAGTAAACACATACTATTTCAAACCCGTGCAAAGCATCTCTCTTATGCCATCCTTCATAGAAATACCATAATATGGGGATGCTTAAACAAAGGACAAAAAATTTTAAGATAATAGTAACAATTGAGTATTATATACCAAATAAAAGAATTTGCAAATTATTTTTATTCAAACTCGCTTGTTTTGTTGAAAAATTTGTCGGAAAAACAGTGGAAATTGAGAAGAAACAGGATTTTTTTCGAGGAACTGTCCATGCTCTTTCGATGCAACGATGTCTATGCGATGAGGACGTGTCTCAACAAACGGAAAAACAAAGAGTGAATACAACTCTTGTTTTACAGGCTCTTTATACGTACCGAAATGAAGAAAATTACCGGTGTATTCGAGGATGGTATCAAGTCGTTGCTATATAACAGCGGTTTCCGATCTCGCTTACAAGCCCCTTCATCTCCAAGATGTTTAAGGTGGCACTGACCTGTTGTATCTGTAATTTGAGTTTGCCGGAGATCAACTCCACGTACAGGGGAGACTCGCTCTTCAAAAGGGAGAGAATGGCCCTCTCATGTTCGGAGAGCCCCTCATCTTTTCTTTCGATTTCAGAGCGGGAAAAAAACGGAAATTCTTCCAAAATATCTTCGATGTTTGTTGTGAGTTTTGCTCCGTTTTTGATAAGCAGGTTGGTTCCGTTGCTGTTGACGGAAGTAATATTTCCCGGAACTGAAAATACGGTCTTTCCAAGTTCCAAGGCAAAATCCACAGTCGTCATCGTTCCGCTCTTAAAGTTGGCTTCGATGACGAGCAGTCCCTGACAAAGCGCAGCTATGATACGGTTTCGTGCTATAAATTGATGAGGGAGCGTCGGGTGGAAGGGGCTGTACTCCGAGAGTATAAGCCCTCCGTTTTCGATGATGTCCCGCGAAAGTGTAAGGTTGGTCTTGGGGTAGATGTCGGTGTGAGAAGATCCCAAAACGGCAATCGTCTTTCCGTTGGAGTGTACAGTAGTTTTTTGAGAAATTCCGTCAATACCGTTTGCCATGCCGCTAAGCGTTACTACCTGATGTTCACAGAGTTTCTTGGCAAAAAAATCTGCACAGAAGATACCGTAGGAGGTAGGTTTTCTGCTCCCGATGATACCGATGGAAAACTTTTCGATCAAATCAATGTCTCCCTGAAAAAACAGGATGTAGGGCGGATCGGCAAGCTGACGAAGATGTTTCGGATACCTGCTATCCAAGATGGTAATATAAGAAATCCGATGTTTTTCCAAGACATTCATCAGTTCTTCATACTTCTCGAAGGAGTTGATGACAGCGTTCTTTTTTTCTTTTGACAGAGAAGACAGACATCCGATATCCGAAGGGGTCAAACCTTGGACATCTGATAGAGAGCCCACTTCCCGACACATATGTTGAACGTTTACAGGGCTGATATTTGCGAGATTGAGTACACAAAACAGATCTTTCATCCTTTACCTCCAATACTTGATCAAGGGTTTTCTGAACGAAACAGCCTCCGAGAGGTGGACGAGGCTGATCTTCTCTTCTGTGTCCAAGTCGGCGATTGTTCGTGCAACTCTTAGAACTTTGTGGTAACTTCTCAAGGAGAAGCTGAACTTTTCAAAGGCCGATTTCAAAAAATAAGTTTCTTTTTCGCCCAAAGAACAGTAGATAGGTATTTTTTGGGCGGGAATCAAGGAGTTATAGGAGAAATCCTCCTTTTTATAGCGGTGTTTTTGAAGCTCTATAGCTTTTCGGATCCGCTCAAAGATCTCCTTGCTCGACTCTTCACGGGTTTCGGTGTGGATCTCGTCAAAGTCGATCGGAAGCATTTCAGCAAAGAGATCAAAACGATCGAGCAGAGGAGAGGAGGCTCTCGAAAGATAATTCTGTATTTGGTATTGAGAACAGATACACTCCTTAAAAGGATTGAGGTAGTTTCCACAAGGGCAAGGGTTGGTCGCCGCCACAAGGACGAAGTCGCAAGGATAACGATAGCTGTGTTTGATTCGGCTGATGTTTACATACTTGTCTTCGATGGGTTGACGCAGGGCCTCCAGAGTCTTCTTTTCGAACTCCAGGAGTTCATCAATAAAGAGTACTCCCTTGTGTGCCAACACGACCTCGCCGGGAGAAGAGTTTTGTCCTCCACCTATGATCGCCTTCATCGTAGCGGTATGATGTGGAGAGCGAAAGGGTCTTATCCTGTGCAGAATATTTTCGTTAAACTTTCCGATACTGCTGTATATCTTGCTGACTTGGATGTATTCATCCTCATCGAGAGAAGTCATAATACCGGGGATCCTTTTTGCAATCATTGACTTCCCCGATCCCGGAGGACCTATCATAAGAAGGTTGTGGTATCCGGCGGCACAGATCTCCGCACTTCGCTTGGCGATAAGGTTGCCCTTCACGTCTGAAAAATCGTCGGCAGAGGAAGAGCGTGAAACCTGAGGCCTGGCGGAGAGAGAAATAAGTTCATCCGATCCCATCAGATAGGCGACTGTCTCTTTCAAACTTGAGGAGCAGTAGACCTCGATGCCCCGGACAACCTCGGCTTCCATAGAATTATCGACGGGAAGAACAACCTTGTCGATCAGTTCGGATTCCTTAGCGGCGATGATGTAGGGGATGGTACCCTCTGCTTTTTGGATCCTGCCGTCCAGAGAAAGTTCGCCAAAAAACATCGTTTTGTTGAAACGCTCTTCCAAAAACTTGTACTCACAGGACAAAATACTTAAAGCGATCGGAAGATCATAGTGGGATCCTTCTTTTTTGATGCTGGAAGGAGAGAGGTTGATAACGATTTTTTTGTTCGGGAATTTAAGCCCGCTGTTTAAGATGGCGGAGCGGATACGTTCCTTCGATTCCTTTACCGTGGCATCGGGCAGTCCCACCAAAGTGAAGTTGGGGATTCCTTTGGATACATCTGCCTCCACGGTTACGATATATCCTTCGATACCTTCAATTCCTGAACTGTAACTTTTGTAGAACAAAATGCTTCCTCCTTTGTCGGTAAAATGGTTGCAGCAATATCGAAACCCGATCGGACTGTTGGCAAAGTCAGAAATATACTCGCATATCCGAGAGTTTGGAGAGTTAAACTCAGAACACATTTTTCAGGTGTTCGATCCTCTTTTCCGAAAAGTAAACCTCGATCACATCGAAGGTAATGGTTTCAAAATCAATCAAATGGGTTTGAATGTAGAGAGCGGCAACCTGCCGGATCTTGGCTTGTTTCTTGAAATTTACGGCTTCGCAAGGCAGACCGAACTCGGATGAGGTCCTGGTTTTTACTTCGCAGAAAGATAAGACATCTCCCTTCTTAGCGATGATATCGATCTCGCCGAGTTTTATGTAAAAGTTTCTTTCTATGATATGATAGCCGTGTTTTTGTAAATAATCTACGGCAGCTTCCTCCCCATACGTTCCAAGTTCTTTTGAATTCATGCGAACTTCCTTTCGATTTTATTGGACATTTACCGTCATTTCAAAGATTTATATTTATTATAGTATAAAAGAATTCAATGTAAAAGAAGAAATTGCAATTATTCCTTTTTGGAAAGAGTGCATGGCTCCGATAAGCATGGATCCCGACACCTCTTTCATTGCGATCGAAACAGTATTTTTATAAAACAAAACAAATGATTGACAAGGGTTTTGTTTCGCAATATAATAAATCCATATCAATATGGTAGGAATTAGGAGGTGTGTTATGAAGTTATCTACGAAGGGGCGATACGGTCTAAAGGCGATGTTTGATATTGCAACGATCTACGAGAGGCAGGAGCCGATCTCACTCAAACAGATCGCTGAGAAAAACCATCTTTCCGAGCAGTATTTGGAACAGATTTTTTCGGTATTGAAAAAATCCGGACTGGTCAAAAGCATACGGGGAGCTCAGGGTGGATATATGTTGGGACGACAACCTTCCGAAATAACCGTAGGAGATATTATAAGGGTTTTGGAAGGTCCGATAGCACCTTCCATGTGTGTGTTGGAAGAAGAGACGGACTGCATTGAACTCAGGACCTGTCCTACAAGAGATGTGTGGAAACAGATCAAGGACAGTGTCGATGAGGTGATAGACAATATTACTCTGGAAGATATGTTGCTTAAAAATCAAAAAAAGACGCAGGTTTCTTTGATTGATTCTATAGACTGAGGGTATATACAAAAAAACGAAATTGCAAGGTAATCAGATAAAGAGGAGAACGGTAATATGAGTAGAAGAGAAGTATATATGGACAATTCGGCAACAACTCGTGTAAAACCTGAGATCTTGGATGCAATGCTTCCGGCATTTCAGGAGCACTTCGGAAATCCTTCGAGTATCCACCATTACGGGCAGGGAGCGAAGGTCTATGTCGATAAGGCGAGGATGCAGGTGGCCGAGTTGTTTCGATGTTTGCCGGAAGAGATCTACTTCACAGCGGGAGGCAGTGAGTCCGACAACTGGGCACTGAAGGCGGTCGCGGAAAAGTTCAAGACAAAGGGCAATCACATCATCACCTCCAAGATCGAACATCATGCGATCTTACACACCTGTGAATATTTGGAGAAACAAGGTTATGAGGTGACCTACCTTGATGTGGACAAGGACGGGATCATCGACTTGGAGCAACTGAAGAAGGCGATCAGCGACAAGACAATCCTTATTTCCGTTATGTTTGCAAACAACGAGATAGGCAGCATCCAGCCGATCGAGGAGATCGGAAAGATCGCAAAGGAACACAAGGTTTTGTTTCACACCGATGCGGTTCAGGCGGTAGGAAACGTCGATATCGATGTCAAAAAACTCAATATCGACCTCTTGTCCATGTCGGGACACAAGATCCACGCCCCCAAGGGAGTGGGTGCTCTCTATATCAGGAAGGGACTTATCCTCCCCAACCTGGTCCACGGAGGCGCCCAAGAGAGAAAAAGACGTGCAGGTACGGAGAACGTCCCCGGCATAGTAGGTCTTGGAAAGGCCTGTGAGATCGCAAGGTCGGATTTTGAAAAGCATACGAGCCATTGCAAGGCTTTGAGGGACAAGTTGATCCGCGACGTAACGGAAAAGATCCCATATACCTTGGTGACCGGAAGTTTGGAGCACAGATTGCCGACGATCGCAAGTTTCTGTTTCCAATATATTGAAGGAGAAGCCCTGTTGTTGAGTCTTGATATGAAGGGAATTGCAGGTTCGAGCGGTTCGGCGTGCACCTCAGGTTCTTTGGACCCGTCTCACGTTCTGATGGCTCTGGGCTTGAAACATGAGATCGCTCACGGTTCCTTGCGTTTGAGTTTGTCGGATTTCAACACGGAGGAAGAAGTCGATTATGTAGTGGAGCAGTTGGAGCCGATCATCCAAAGGTTGAGGGATATGTCGCCGTTGTACGATGAAGTAAAGAAGGGGGAAAACCAATGATTTATACAGAGAAAGTTATGGACCATTTCAACAATCCGAGAAACGTAGGAGAAATTGAAAATGCGGACGGTATAGGAGAAGTAGGAAACGCAAAATGCGGGGACATTATGAGGATGTATCTCAAGATAGATGACAACCGCATTACGGATGTAAAGTTCAAGACCTACGGTTGCGGTTCCGCGATCGCAAGCTCAAGCATGGCTACCGAGTTGATCAAAGGAAAGACCATCGATGAGGTTTTGGAGGTAACCAACAAGGCGGTCGCGGAGGCTCTGGACGGGCTTCCTCCGGTGAAGATGCATTGCAGCGTTTTGGCTGAAGAAGCTATCGTTGCGGCTTTGCAGGACTACGCAAAGAAGAACAACCTGACGATCGAGGGAGTGACCGACAGAGTACTTGAGGATCACGACCATGATCACGATCACGACGAAGAATAGTATAAAATGTAGATATACAGAAGAAGGAAGGGTTCCTTCTTCTTTTTTTGGGGAAAAGTGATCAGGATAAGAGGGGTTTGGATAAGAACAAAGGTTTCAAAACAGAGAGGGAGGGTATATGACAAGGGGTAAGGTCGATCAAAGGGTGAAAATAAAACAGATGGAGAAAAATTATACAAAAATGCTCGATCATGTAAGAAAACGATTGAATTGGTTCAAGCTGTTTTATAAATCTTGATTTGTGTTGTACAAGGAGGAAAGGCATTGAGGACTGATTTTTTTAAGGTGGGAATAGTTGCATTGTGTATTTCGGTAGTTGCATTAACGGGGTGCACAGTGAAGAAAACGTATACATTGGAAGAAAAAAGGGAACTGGTATTAGACTATATGCAGGAAAAATACGGGGAGGAATTTGTGGGGATCTCCTACAATCTCGCAGAGATATTTAAAGAATACGATGAGTTCTTTGTCTATCCGAAGTCAAAGGGACAGGAGGGATGGACCAAGGTAGTCGGAGAATATTATCAGGGGGAATATGTGTTGATCGATGGCTATTTCGGTCAGTTGATTGAAAAACGTTATTATCAGTATTTGGATAAGATATTCTCTAAGTACTTGAATCGATATTATTTTACGATACGAATTGAGCGAGATAAAGCGTATTCATCAAAGTTGACCAAGGATATTCCGATTGAAGAGATTGCGAATCATATGGATGAAGGGTGGTTGTTTATGCCTAGCATTGATCTTGCGATCCCCTCTTCGGAGCTGGAGGAGGTTTCGGACAGGGAATTGTGGGGGATAGGAAACAAGTTTGCGGAAGCCTGCTTGGGGAGCAATCTCTACTTGTCCGTTGATTTGATGGTCGTCAAAGAGGAGAAGTTCGAAGACTATGTTCAAAATAACGGGGATATTATGCACGGGATTTCCGAAGACGATTATTACGGAAGGATGGATGAATACCGTAGTCTGGAGGAAGAGAGAAAAAAGGAATACTTTGCTTACTTAGATGAGGATGGAAATAGTCGATATGATGCTACAACCATATTTGGCACTGATGATGGAGGGAAAAAAGTGAAAGTATTTATTAATGATAAGCTAGTGAAGGAGAAGAATATCCATGAGTAAATTACACTGTTATTCTTTTGAGTTGAGGATATAAACGATCTGTGAGCAATAGAAGATAGAACAATTTTTCGTAGTCAAAAAAATGTATATCCATGCTTCTATTGGAGAATAGTATTAAGGCGATCCCGCATAATTCGGAAAATCAGCATAAAATCGATTTTGTACGAAGGGTGAAATTGTTGAAAATATTGATAGGACAGTTCTTCGTATTTTGTAAAAACGGGGAAAATCGGAAGTTTGCCTTTGTGCGGCGTTTCCTTAAGTAACGAGAAGGCGATTTTGTTGGATATATTTCGATAAGTTCGAAAAACTTCGTAACTCACTGTGTTCAGTTTTCGTATCCAAGTTGATTTTTCTCAAACGATCACAAGTCTTGCTCTTGGGGAAGATGCATAGGATACAAATGCCGAAACAATTTATAGCTAACGAATACGGATCTATAAGAAGACAGTGCCGAGGAAGGATGGTGTAAAAGTGCATTGGTAAATTGTAGCCTTTTTTCGGACAAAGGAGTTACTTTGATCCGTCTATATTTTCAATTTAGAAGGAAAACAAGGATTCAATTGACCGGGAAATATTCAACTGCAAGAGAGTTATTACTTAATAACAGTTATCAAATAATTGAAAAATCAACATTTTTATACAAATAATTAAGTTCAATTATATTGTCAATTGTTTTTATAAGTGTTAAAATGAATAGAACAAGAAAAACAAATATAGGTTTTTTGTCGTGTTTGTTTTTCTTAGTTTGCCATTATATATTTGTTTAATGATTTATATGAAGAACGATTTCGGTTTATGGTGTTCTTCAATAAATTTTTGTAGTTTTATATTTTAGGAGGTCGTTGCGATTATGGCAAAAAAAGTCATGAAGACTATGGATGGTAATACGGCTGCAGCATACTGTTCCTATGCGTTTACAGATGTTGCGTGTATCTATCCGATCACCCCGTCTTCCCCTATGGCGGAATTGGTAGATGAATGGGCGGCGAAAGGACAGAAGAATATTTTCGGACAGGAAGTAAGGGTCGTGGAGATGCAATCCGAGGCGGGAGCAGCGGGTGCCGTTCACGGTTCATTGACCGCAGGAGCATTGACATCGACGTATACAGCTTCTCAAGGATTGCTGTTGATGATTCCCAATATGTATAAGATTGCGGGAGAATTGTTGCCGGGAGTCTTCCATGTGTCGGCACGTGCCCTTGCAAGCCACGCTTTGTCAATATTCGGAGACCATACGGATGTTATGTCGGCAAGACAGACAGGTTTTGCTTTGCTGGCGTCCGGTTCCGTTCAGGAGGTTATGGATATCGGAGGAATTGCACACTTGGCTGCGATCAAATCCAGGATACCGTTTCTTCACTTCTTTGACGGTTTCAGAACTTCTCACGAGATCCAAAAAATCGAGCAGATTGACTACGAGGTATTCGACAGATTGGTAGACAAAAAAGCGGTACAGGAGTTCAGGGACCGTTCCTTGAATCCGGAGCATCCTTACACGAAGGGAACCGCACAAAATCCGGATATCTTCTTCCAGAACAGAGAAGCGATCAATCGCTTTTACGATGCGATTCCCGATATTGTAAATGACTATATGAAGGAGATCTCCAAAGAAACGGGAAGAGAGTACAAACCGTTCAACTATTATGGAGACCCTGAAGCGGAACATGTTGTAGTAGCGATGGGTTCGGTTACCGAAGCTTTGGAAGAGACCGTTGATTACTTAAGAGAAAAGGGCAAGAAGGTAGGAGTGTTGAAGGTGCATTTGTACCGCCCCTTCAGTGCAAAATACTTTTTTGACGTGATGCCTAAGTCGGCAAAAGTCATCAGCGTCCTGGATCGAACGAAGGAACCGGGTGCAACGGCAGAGCCTCTTCACTTGGATGTGTTAAACCTCTATTACAGAAATCCCGAGGCTCCCGTGATCGTAGGAGGAAGATACGGTCTCGGCTCCAAGGATACAACGCCTTCCGATCTGTTGGCGGTGTTTAAGAATATGGAAGTTGCTGAACCCAAGGACAGATTTACCATTTCGATTGTGGATGATGTCACCCACCTTTCTCTGCCTATTGACGAGCTGATTCATACTTCGGCAAAAGGAACGACAAGATGTAAGTTCTGGGGTCTGGGCTCCGACGGTACGGTAGGCGCGAACAAATCTGCGATCAAGATTATCGGAGACAATACGGATCTCTATGCTCAAGGATATTTCGATTACGATTCCAAGAAATCCGGAGGAATTACGGTATCTCACTTGAGGTTCGGAAAAGAGCCGATCCGCTCCACCTATCTGATCGACGAGGCGGACTTTATCGCCTGTCATAACCAGTCCTATGTCCATCGTTATGAGTTGTTGGAAGGACTGAAAAAAGGTGGGGTGTTCGTACTCAACACCAAGTGGAACGATGAAGAGTTGGACAAAAACCTTCCCAATAATTTGAAGAGATATATTGCGGACAACGAGATCAGATTCTATACGGTAGATGCAACGTCCATTGCGGAAGAAATAGGACTCGGCTCAAGGATCAATATGATCATGCAAAGTGCCTTCTTCAAGCTTGCAGAAGTGATTCCTGTGGAAGAAGCGGTAGCTCATTTGAAGAAGTCGATAGAAAAAACCTATGGAAACAAGGGACAAAACATCGTCGATATGAACTTTATGGCCGTCGATAAGGGGCAGGAAGCCCTGCACAAGGTCGAAGTTCCATCCGCTTGGAAGAGTGTCGAGATAGAGAAGAAGTCCGTTGCATCTGAAGAAGAGCCGGAATTTATCCGAGACCTTTTGAGACCGATGGCGGCGCTTCAAGGAAACAAGATACCGGTATCCGCCTTTGTGGATCGAGAGGAAGGAATTATTCCTCCGGGAACTTCTCAATATGAGAAGAGGGGTATTGCTGTCAATGTTCCCGAGTGGAATATGGAAAACTGTATTCAATGTAATCAATGTTCCTTCGTATGTCCTCACGCGGCAATCAGACCTTTCCTGATGACCGGTGAAGAATCCGAAAAATATGATGCTGCAGGCGTGAAGGCCATGGGTAGAGGTTTGGACAGCTACACGTATCGCATCCAGGTAGATCCGCTTGACTGTGCAGGCTGCGGAAACTGTGCGGATATCTGTCCGGGCAAGAAGGGTGCGAAGGCACTTCAAATGAAACCCATCGATACACAGATGGAGCAGTTTGACCGCTTTATGAACCTTCATAAAAATGTTGGTTACAAGCCGGAGATCCTCGATAGACAATCGCTCAAGGGCAGTCAGTTTGCACAACCGTTGTTGGAGTTTTCGGGAGCCTGTGCGGGCTGTGGAGAGACGCCTTATGCCAAGGTAGTAACTCAGCTTTTCGGTGAAAGAATGATTATTGCGAATGCGACAGGCTGTTCTTCCATTTGGGGAGGTTCCGCGCCTGCATCCGTCTATACGATCAATGCGGACGGACAAGGACCGGCATGGGCCAACTCCCTGTTTGAAGATAACGCCGAGTACGGTTTGGGAATGTATACCGCAGTCAAGGTAATGAGGGAGCATATCAAGAACAATGCCGAGGCTTTGTTGACGAAGGCGATCTCAAGCGAGCTTAAAGAGGCTCTGCAAACCTATTTGGATACAATGAACCTTGGGGATGAGAGCAAGCTGTCGTCCGCGAAACTTCTTGCACTTCTGTCTTCCTACGACGGAGAAGGAAGAGAGTTTGTCGATGAGATCCTCAAGAGAAAGGATTACCTCGTCAAGAAGTCAATGTGGATCTTCGGTGGAGACGGTTGGGCATACGATATCGGATACGGAGGTCTGGACCATGTTCTCGCTTCCGGAGAGGATGTCAACATCCTTGTCTTTGATACGGAGGTTTATTCAAACACGGGAGGACAGTCGTCCAAGGCTACTCCGACGGGAGCGGTTGCAAAATTTGCCGCTTCGGGTAAGAAGGTCAAGAAGAAAGACCTTGGAATGATTGCTGCCACCTATGGATATGTGTATGTTGCGCAGGTAGGTATGGGAGCCGATAAAAACCAGTTGATCAAGGCTCTCAAAGAAGCTGAAGCGTATGACGGTCCGTCCTTGATCATCGCCTACGCACCGTGTATCAACCACGGCTTGAAGGAAGGTATGGGCAAGACTCAGCAAAATACGAAGGAAGCGGTTGAGTGCGGTTATTGGCACTTGTATCGATACAATCCTCTTCTTCAACAGGAAGGAAAGAATCCGTTTATTCTCGATTCCAAGAAGCCGACAGCAAGCTTCAGAGAATTTTTGGATAAGCAGGTTCGCTATACTTCGTTGAAGTCGGGTTTCCCGGAGATTGCAGAAGAACTCTATGCGAAAGCGGAGGCCGATGCAGAAGAGAGATATGCACGATATGCAAAGATGGCGGGAAGAGAAGACGCTTAAAAGAATTAAGAGTGAATACAGGAAAGGGAGCGGAGAGATCCGCTCCTTTTTCTTGGATCCTCTATTGATAGAAGGGCGATTATATTATAAAATAGGAACGTCATTTCGACTTCATCCGCTATAGGGTGGAGTGATACTGTTATCCGTTCGATGTTGATATCAATGCCCTCTCCGGGAGATAAAAGGATTTTTTGTGCCGGATGTGTATATAATTACGCTTATAATACTATTCTACTATGAAAATGCCGGAGATGCACAATATATCCTTACCGAAAAATCATTCGGAAGGCTTTATGCTTCAAAGAGTTTAATCTGTCAATTTTAACAGATGACAGTATAAATGAAGAAGAGCATTAAGGGATAACAGGATAAAAATGGAAAAAATACAAGGCAAAACGAGATATATTTTGCAACGTAACAGGGACGCAGAGACAGATCCCTATCCTATTTAGGGAAGTAAGGATGTTTTTGAATGAGAAAAAAAGAAAAAGCTACAAACTACGGAAATAACAGCATTACTTCGTTGAAAGGACCGGACAGAGTAAGAAAGAGACCGGCCGTCATCTTCGGATCGGACGGAATAGAAGGCTGTCAGCATGCCTTTTTTGAGATTCTGTCCAATTCGATTGACGAAGCGAGAGAAGGAAACGGTTCTGTGATCAATGTCATTCGTCACAAAGATCATTGCATTAGCGTCGAAGATTTCGGTAGAGGGATTCCCCTCGACTACAACGAGGTGGAGAAGAGATATAACTACGAACTGGTGTTTGAAGAGCTCTATGCAGGCGGAAAGTACAATACCAACGAAGGTGAAAACTACGAGTATTCTTTGGGACTTAACGGTCTGGGCTGTTGTGCCACCCAATACTCCTGCGAGTTTATGGATGTGGAGGTCAAGAGGGACGGCTTTATTTATCGGATAGGCTTTGAGAAGGGCTACAGCGTAGGAGAACTGCAAAAAGAAGCGGACGACACTCCGGGTACTTACACCAAGATCCGCTTTAAGCCCGACAGAGATGTGTTTACCGATATCGCAATCTCTTCAAGCTACTATGAAGAAACGTTGAAGCGTCAGGCAGTCGTCAACAAGGGGCTTTGTTTCAAGCTCTACGATGAGGAGAAAGAAACGGAGCAAATCTTCCTCTACGAGAACGGGATCGAAGATTATATCAGGGAGATCATAGGAGAGAGCTCTCTTACGGAGCCCAGGCTGATCTCTTTGGAGACCAAGGGAAGAGATCGGGAGGATAAGCCCGAGTATAAGCTGAAGGCGGAGGTCTGCTTTGCGTTTTCGGCCGAGAGCAGTTTTATCGAGTTCTATCACAACTCGAGTTTTCTCGAATACGGAGGCTCTCCCGACAAGGCTGCCAGATCCGCCTTTGTATCGGCGGTCGATGCTCTGATAAAAAGTCAGGGAAAGTATCAAAAAAACGAGAAAAAAATAAGTTTTGTCGATGTTGAAGAGAGCCTCCTCCTCGTTATCAACTCGTTTTCGACGATGACTTCCTATGAAAACCAGACAAAGAAAGCGATCACAAACAAGTTTATCCAGCAGTCGCTTACGGATTTTTTGAAGGAACAGTTGGAGATCTATTTTATCGAAAAGAAAGAGGAGGCGGAGAAAATCGCCGACCGAGTGCTGATCAATAAGCGTTCGAGAGAAAATGCCGAAAAGACAAGGAATGCGATCAAGAAAAACCTCAAGACAGGTCTCGATCCTTTGAATAGAATCAAGAAGTTCGTGGATTGCAGAAGCAAGGATCCTTTAAAGAGAGAACTCTATATCGTGGAGGGGGATTCGGCTCTCGGCTCCTGTAAACAGGGAAGGGATGCCGATTTTCAGGCAATCATTCCGATTCGCGGAAAGATTTTGAACTGCTTAAAGTCGGATCACAATAGGATTTTGTCCAGCGATATCATCACAGACATCATAAAGATCTTGGGAACGGGAGTCGAGATCAACAACAAACACCTCAGAGAAGTGGCAGAGTTCAACCTCGATAACCTCAGGTGGAACAAAATCATCATCTGTACGGATGCGGATGTCGACGGTTTTCAGATTCGGACTCTTCTTTTAACGTTGTTTTATACGCTGACACCAAGTTTGATAAAAAACGGGAACATCTATATTGCAGAGTCGCCTCTCTATGAGATCAGTGCGGGAGATCATACCGTCTTCGCATATTCGGAGAATGAAAAGACCGAGCTTGTAGCAAAGTTTGAGAAAAAAAACAAGAAACTCCATATCCAGCGTTCTAAGGGGCTTGGAGAAAACGAGCCGGAGATGATGTGGGAGACGACGATGAACCCTGCGACCAGACGATTGATTCGGGTAATGGAATACGAGCCTGAAAAAACGGAGGCCGTCTTCGACCTTTTGTTGGGAGAGGATCTACAGGGGCGAAAAGACTATATAGAACAGTACGGACATTTGTACTTGAATAAGCTTGATGAAGTATAAGGAGGAAAGAGCATTGCCTCGAAAGACAAAGAGAGAAGTTAAGAAGGAATATGTTGAAAAGAAAGCCGAGACCGAAGATATTGTAGATACCCTCAAGGAGAATTATATGCCCTATGCGATGAGTGTGATCGTTTCCAGAGCGATTCCGCAGATCGACGGGTTCAAACCTTCTCACAGAAAACTGCTCTACACGATGTATAAGATGGGTCTGATCAAGGGAAACAGGAAGAAGTCGGCAACCATTGTAGGCGAAACAATGAAACTCAATCCCCATTCGGATATGGCAATCTATGAAACCATGGTAAAGCTTGCAAGAGGAAACGAAAGCCTTCTGCATCCTTATGTCGACTCCAAAGGAAATTTCGGAAAGCAGTCCTCCCGCGATATGCAGTTTGCAGCACCTCGATATACTGAGGCAAAGCTTATGCCTTTGTGCAACGAACTGTTCTCCGAGATTGATATGGATACGGTGGATCTTGTGGATAACTACGATTCGACAATGAAGGAGCCTACGCTCCTGCCCACTACCTTTCCGAATATACTTGTCAAGTCGAATAAGGGGATCGCCGTAGGGATGGCCAGCTCAATCCCAAGCTTCAATCTCGGAGAAGTGTGCAACTATACGGTGGAGAAAATCAAAAAGAAGAAGGTCGAACTATTCGACTTTATACCGGGACCCGACTTTCCTTCGGGGGGAGAACTCCTCTTCGACAAGAAAGAGATGGAAGAGATCTATCGAACGGGTAGGGGCAGTTTCAAACTGAGGGGAAGATATCGTTATCTCAAAAAAGAAAACCTTATCGAGATCTACGAGATCCCCTATACAGCAACCGTCGAATCCGTCATCGAAAAGATCATCGAAATGATGAAACAGGGACGCCTGAAAGAGGTCGTGGATATCCGCGATGAGAGCGATCTCGGTGGACTTAAAATTGCCCTCGATGTCAGAAAAACCGTCGATGTCGAAAAGACAATGGCGAAGCTCTTTCGCTATACTCCGCTCGAAGACAGTTACAGCTGTAACTTTAACGTTCTTTGCAATCATACTCCCAAAGTTATGGGCATCGATGAGATCCTCGATGAATGGATCTCGTTTCGAAGGACCTGCATCCTTAGAAAGACCGCATATCAGATCGACAAAAAACTTCACCGTCTGTTTTTGTTGAGGGGCTTGGAGAAGATCCTGCTGGATATCGATGCGGCGATTCGAATTATAAGAGATACCGAAAAAGAAAAGGATGTGCTCAAAAATTTGATGGAGAATTTCGGTATTGATGAAGTACAGGGAGAGTACATCCTGGAGATCAAACTGAGGAATTTGAACAAAGAATACATCCTGAACAAGATTGAAGAAACGCAGACGTTGGAGAAAGAGGTCTCGGATCTGAAAGAATTGTATACCGATGAGGCCTTGCAGGATAAGCTGATGATAAAAGAACTCAAACGTGTGGGCAAGCAGTATGCACAGGAGAGAAAGACGGAGATCTCGAAGAAGGAGGAAGTCATCGTTCATGTGGAAGATACTAAGATTGAAAGCTATCCTGTAACGGTATTCTTGACGGAGCACGGTTACCTCAAAAAGATCCCCGATACGTCGCTGAGAGCTTATTCCGAGCAGAAACTCAAGGACGACGATAGGATGTTTATGTCTCTGGAGGCAAGTAATGACGACACCCTATTGTTGCTCTCCGACAAGCACAAGATGTACCAACTTCGAATTTCGGATATGGAAGACACAAAGGCGTCGGCATTTGGAGTCTTTCTTCAAAACTACTTGGAACTTTCCGCGGATGAACATATTATCTATATGCAGCATCCCAAGGATTACAGAGGACACTTCGTCTTTGTCTTTGAAAACGGAAAGTTTGCAAAGATCCCTCTTTCTTCCTACCAAACCAAGGGCTATCGCAAGAAACTGGTCGGAGCCTATTCGGACAAGAGCCCCTTGGTAGAGGCCTTGTTTATGGAAGAAGAGGAAGAGATCCTGATAAAAACCGCCTTGGATAAGGTCCTTCTTGTTCCGATGCAGAACATCAATCCAATCTTAAATCGCGGAAGTCAGGGAATACAGGTAGCAAGGTTAAGTAAGAAGGACAGGGTCGTATCGGCAAGGCTCGCAGATGAGGAAGATAAGGAGAATTTTTCGTTTGCGAGAACAAAAAAAATTCCCATAGCTCCAAAGGCTATGAGGAACGATGTTCAAACCCAGATTTCTTTTACGGAGAAACTATAAAGGCGGTAGAATGATGAATGAACCATACTATGTGTACTCGGACTATCTGAGAAAAAAGTACGGGGAAAAGGTGTATAGGATCCCGCTCAACCTCCCTCTTACCTGCCCGAACAGGGACGGAAGGATCGGTGTAGGGGGCTGTTCTTTTTGTGCGGACATCGGGGCGGGGTTTGAAAGCCTCGACAGTGCGAAGCCCGTCAGAGAGCAACTGGAAGAGAACATCGCCTACATCGGAAAAAAGTATAAGGCAAAGAAGTTTATTGCCTACTTTCAAAACTATACCAATACCTATGTAGAGCAAACAGCTTTTGAGGCCTATATCCGTGAAGCGATTCGAGAAGATGTGGTTGAGATTGCGATCGCTACAAGGCCCGATTGTGTGAGCGAAGAACAGCTTGAGTTTTTGGAGCGGATAAAACAGCATTATGATATCGAAATCAATTTGGAACTCGGACTGCAAACGGTCAATTATCGAACCTTGGAGCTTATTAATCGAGGACATGGTCTGGCGGAGTTTATTGACTGCGTGAATCGGTGCAAACAACGAGGATTCTTGGTTACTACTCATATGATTTTAAACCTTCCCACCGACGACTTGACAGATGTACTGGAAGGAGCCAAGGTCTTGTCCGCCTTGAAAATTGACGGAGTCAAGCTGCATTCGCTCTATGTTCCCAGAGGGAGTCTTATGGCAAAGGAGTTTGAAGAGGGTCGTTACACTGCAGGTACGGTGGAGGACTACGTTCAAAGGGCGGCCCTCTTTCTCAGTTATCTCTCTTCGGATATTTCGATACAGAGGGTGGTAGGTCGTGCGCCCAAGGAGGATGTCCTTGACTGCAACTTCAATATGTCCTGGTGGCGGATTAAGGATGAGATCGTCAAATATATGGAAGAACATCAGCTCCGTCAGGGCTGTAACTGCAATTACCTTGGGGGTAAGATTCGACGATAGAGGGGTACGGGAGATCTTGTGTATTTAAATCGTATATAACAAAAGAAGCATAACGTAAATGTACGGATTTTTTGAAAAATAAGGCCTGAAAACTATCCTGAAACCGATAAAATTCGAAATAAAAAAGAAAAAACTTGAATATTTTCTTAAAATCCTTTATTATTGTTTTAGAATTTAAATCATTGGAGTAAAGGATGGTATGTGATGAAGAGCGTATATCAAGGAAAGACGAAAGATGTATTTGATTTGGAAAACGGAACTTACTTGTTGAAGTTCAAAGACGAGGTTACAGGAGTGGACGGGGTCTTTGATCCGGGTGCAAATACGGTAGGTCTTACGATGGAAGGTGCGGGAGAAGCAGGCCTTAAGCTTACGAAGTTCTTTTTTGAGAAGATCAACGAGGCAGGCATTGCAACTCATTATGTGGATGCGGATATCTCCAACCGTACAATGACCGTTCTTCCGGCGGAGGTCTTCGGAGAGGGAGTAGAAGTGATCTGTAGATACAGGGCCGTAGGCAGCTTCATCCGCAGATACGGAAAATATGCAAAAGACGGCGACCGCCTTGATGCCTATGTGGAAGTTACGTTGAAGGACGATGACAGAAATGACCCGCTTATTACCGATGAAGCCCTGGAAATGCTCGGTATTATGACAAAAAAAGAGTATGAGATTCTTGCGGATATGACAAGAAAGATCGCAGCCATCGTGAAAGACGAGTTGTCCCAAAAAGGTCTGGAACTCTATGATATCAAGTTCGAGTTCGGACGCGTGGGAGAAGACAAGCATATTGCTCTGATCGATGAGATCTCTGGCGGAAATATGAGGGCATATAAGGACGGGGAATATGTAGAGCCGTTGAAACTCGAAAAAATCATGCTTGAGGGCTAATCGAATATAGGAGATTTTTGCAAGATGATCCGCAGGAAGAGAACTTGAAGATCGGTATCTTTGATGTACAAAGATATCGACCCTCAAGTTCCTTTTTCGTTTATGCTATTCTTAGAGTAGGAGTGATGATCGTTTAAAGTGTGAGATATTTTCTTATACTATTCTTCCTTTGAGCTATGGACATCAGGAACCTGTACTCAACCGAAGATAACACGGATGTTGGTAGTCATAAAGTAGATATCAGCACACTTCTATTGGAGAATAGTACTAACCCAAAAACTTTTTTCCAAGGTATTTGATGATCTCTTCTCTCGGAGAATCCTTGGTCAAACGGATCTGCTTCCCGCTTTCTTCAAAGATCACGAGGATATCACAGCTTCCCTGCTTAAAGAATTTTCGAACGGTCTCTTCTAAAATCGTCCTCGTTTTGGTGGTGTTTTTCTTTGTTTTTTCATATTCTTTGGTAAAGTAATATCCTTTTAGCGTTATGATCTTGTTATAGGTATTTTCCATAGCATCCTCTTCCTTTTCAAAAATCAGATTAGTTGTTCCCTTCAAGAAATATGACAGCTTTTATTACTAAAACCCAATTAAAATATCAGGTGTATGAGAGGTATAGAGATAAAACAGAATTTATAGTAAATGCAAGTGCAAACGGAACGAGGACGTTTTTGGAGCTGAAAACCAAGTCGTGAACTATAGCATCGGAACTCGCTAAGGCTCAAACAGCTGATTTATATGTTTCACTCGTTTGGAACGGCTTAGCAAACTTCGTCATTCACTACGTTCCCCCTTAGGGTTTACGCGATGCTCCTCTGTCTGTTTTTTTCAATCGATCGCAAGTTTTGCCTGCTCTCGAGAAAAAGAGGCGATCGTTCTTTGTTTTTCACTTTCATCCCCGAGTTCCGGTTGAAAAATACTCATACAGATAACAGGGTAATGCAACGGGTATAGTACAAGAAGGTATTTTATCTTCAACAAAATGACGTAAAACGGTTCTCAAAGTCTGAAGAAATGGTTAAACCTGCTTCTTTTACAAGCTTTCTGTATATGTGTAAGCTAGGTTTTTTCTTTGTGTCATATTTCCGTTTTTTTGCCATGACCTATTATACCATATCCTGTTTTCTTTTGAAGAGGGTTTACAAAATGAGGGAATGTAAGAAAAATTTTATACCTATCGGAGCAAAAATCATATATAATAGAAGACAATAGAAGGATCAAGGGGATGGAGTATGATAAAGTTGAATGTGAAACGAACAGGGATGCTCTTAACGGCAATATCAGCCATTATATATGGAATATCTCCCATTTATGCGAAGATATCCTATTCGAATGGAAGCAATGGGATTATGTTGACTTTCTTGAGAAATCTGATTCCTCTCCCGATCTTGTTTTTGATGGTTAAAAAGAAGGGGTTGTCCGTTTCCATATCGGGGAAACAGCATATTCAACTGTTTATCCTGGCATTGCTCACTTCATCGACCACTGCGACCTTATACTCTTCTTACCCTTATATACCGGTCGGCACGGCTACAGTCTTACATTTTACTTATCCCACTTTGGTTATGCTCGGAAGTGTCCTGTTTCTTTCGGAGAAATTCAGCCGGCGTAAGATAGCAGCTTTGTTGATCAGTATAGTCGGAATAGCAATGTTTTTCCAGGGAGGTCTCGGCAGTTTTTTCGGTTTTTTCAGTGCCCTGCTATCCGGAGTACTCTTTGCCCTGTATTTTCTCTATGTGGACAAAAGCGGGATGAAGACCATGTATCCCTTTTTATATTCCTTCTATGTGTGTTTTTACGGAAGTCTTATTATGTTGGTCTATTCTTTTGTGAGCAAAGACCTTACTTTTTCACTAAATATAAAGGCTTGGATCTATTCGGCGGGGATTGCCTTGTCGACTTCGATCTTTGCCCTGACCTTTCTTCAAATGGGGATCGGTAAAATCGGCCCTTCTATGGCTGCGATTTTGTCGATGTTGGAACCGATTACGGGTGTTATTTTCGGAGTACTTATTTTGAAAGAAAGCTTCAGTTTGCTTACCCTTGTCGGTTGCGTCTGTATCTTGTCCGCGATTTTCATACTGAGAAAAGAATGACCGCAGATAGGATCAAGAAAGACGCCCGAAGAGAAGAAGAATTCGACTTGAGCAGTCGGTAGAATAAATGGGAATTAAGAGTTTAAGTTGAAAGTAGAGGATGTTATGGAACTGCGTGACTGGAAAAAAACTCTGTTGCCTTATGAATGTGCAGTTGAAGAACTGAAGGTAAAGTTTAAGAATGTGCGCAAGGAGCTAAGAAGCAACGGAGAATACAGTCCTATTGAATTTGTGACGGGAAGAGTAAAACGGGTCACATCGATTTTGGAGAAGGTCAAAAGACTCGATATCGATATTGGACAGCTCGAAGAAGAGATGGAAGATATTGCAGGTATTCGAATTATGTGTCAGTTGGTGGACGACATCTACATCATTGCAAGGCATATTCAGGAGAGAGAGGATATGGAGGTCGTATATGTCAAGGACTATATCGAAAACCATAAAGAGAGCGGATATCGAAGCTATCACATCATCATTCGCTATCCGATCCAGACGATTTACGGGCATAAGAAGATTTTGGCGGAGATTCAGATCAGAACGCTGGCGATGAACTTCTGGGCTACGATAGAGCACTCTTTAAATTACAAGTATGACAAGTATGTACCGCAGGAGATCCAGGACAGGCTGTCGAGGGCGGCGGATGCGGCGGCGCTGCTCGACAAGGAGATGTCGGTGATAAGAGAAGAGATCGTCAGTGCTCAGGTTGCTTTTGAATACAAGTCCATTGTAGTAAAAGAGATCGCTTTCTATATCAAAAAGATAGAAGAACTCGGGTACAAAAAAGAAGCGGTGTTTTTTCAAAATCTTTTGGACGAAAACAACGAGGAGAGGGAGACCGATGAGTTGTTGAACCTTAGAAGGGATGTAGCGACATTTTACGACTCTACAAAGAAGCCGACATAGAGGACAGAATAACGAGGTAGAAGAGATGGCATTGTTTGCAATTGGAGATCTTCATATGTCTACGGCATTTCCCAAGCCTATGGACAAATTCGGATGGATCAACCACATGGATTCCATTATTCAAGATTGGAAGGATCGAGTCCATATCGAGGATGTCGTGTTGTTGGCGGGAGATATTTCGTGGGCGATGAGATTGGAAGAAGCAAAGGAGGATTTGAAGATCCTCAACGAACTTCCGGGAACAAAGGTGATAATAAGAGGAAACCATGATTATTGGTGGACGAGCGTAAAGAAGATGAAGGCGTTGTTTCCGAAACTTCACTTTATTCATAACAACCATGTGGAGTTAAAGGACTATATCATATTCGGAACAAGGGGTTGGTTATGTCCGAATGAGCAACAGTTTTCGGATGACGATAGAAAGATCTACGAAAGAGAGGTCAGAAGACTCAGAAATTCGATCGACAGCTGTTCATTCCAAGGAGATAAGAAGAGGATCCTGATGTTACACTACCCTCCGATGAATGAGCAGAAGGAAGAGTCCGATTTCACAAGGATCGCACGAGAAGAAAAGATGGACATCGTATGTTACGGACATCTGCACGGAAGAGCTTCGCACGAAACCGCCTTTACAGGACGGCGAGAAGGCATAGACTACCGTCTGGTAAGCTGTGATTATCTGCATTTTAAGTTGGAGAAGCTTTTGGATTGAAAAGTAAGAAAAGATAAGGAGGAGATGGGTATGAAATACATTGATCTGCGTTCGGATACGGTAACACATCCTACGGATTTGATGAGAGAAGCGATGTTTAAAGCCGAAGTCGGAGATGATGTCTATGAGGATGATGTCACAACCAACGAGTTGGAGAAATATGCGGCCGAACTTTTGGGGAAGGAAAAGTCTCTGTTTACACCGAGTGGGACCTTTGCAAACCAGTTGGCTGTTTTTACTCACTGTAACAGGGGAGAAGAGGTAATCCTCTCGGATTCCTGTCATATCGTGCAGCACGAGGCGGGAGGCTCTGCGGTGATTGCAGGAGTTCAACTGAGAACCATCGAGTCAAAAAACGGACGGATGCCTCTTGAGAAGATAGAGGAAGCAATAAGAAAGGAAGAGGATATCCATTATCCGAAGACCTCTTTGATTTGTTTGGAAAACGCGTTTTCTGACGGAAGTGTACTCGATATCTCCTACATGAGGGAGGTATATGAACTGGCGAAAAAGTATAAGCTGGGTGTACACTTGGACGGTGCGAGATACTTCAATGCACAGGTTGCTCTAAAGGCAGAACCCGAGGAGATGGCAAAGTATGTGGATTCGATCAATATCTGCCTTTCGAAGGGACTTTGTGCACCGATCGGTTCTCTTCTGGTTGGAAGCGAGGCGTTTATTTCAAAAGCCAGAATAAAGAGAAAGATCCTCGGAGGAGGGATGAGACAGGTAGGTATTCTCGCAGCACCCGGATTGATTGCTCTGAAGGAAATGAGGTTGAGGTTGGATCAGGATCACGAAAACGCCAAATACTTGTCGAAAAAACTTTCGCAGATACCCGGAATAGAACCGGTGGAGGAAGAACCTTCGATCAATATGGTCTTTTTTAAGATTACAAATGACGATCTGAAGAAGAAAATGGCACCCGAGGAGTTTTTGAAACATGATATCTTGATCAACCCTGAAGAGTTCGGACTAATGCGTTTTGTGACACATTATTATGTAGGAAAGAAAGAAATCGATACCGTAGTTGAGATCATTGAATCCATAGCACGGTAGCCGGAAACGGAAGAAGAGGACCCGCACTTCGTATGCACCAAGTATCGGAGAGAAAAGAAGAGAGGTTGAATGTCTGCATGGAAATCGACCCTCGGTTTTGATTCGGGTATGAATTCTTCACAGACCGTAAACGTATTTTATAGAGGAGAATCATTATGAAAAAAGCGGCCTTTTTATATAACCCCGTATCGGGAGATCGATTTGTTCCCAATCATTTAGATCAAATGTTGGAGCAGTTTCAGTCAAACGGAGTCGATGCACTTGCTTATCGGCTTCCTGAAAGCGGTGAAATCGACACCGAGTTTTTAAACCACGAAAAAATAGATTATGTCATTGCAGCGGGAGGAGACGGAACAATTCGTTTGGTTGCTCAAACAATGATAGAACACAATATAAACAAACCCTATATTGCGTTGGGGGGAGGAACCTGCAACAACTTTACCACAAATTTGGATGTGGACAGCAATCTTATCCATGCCATTCCTGAAATTATGGGAGGTTCCATACAAAAGGTCGATGTAGGCTGTGTAAATAACAAGGACTATTTCCTGTCCAGTTTGGCGGGAGGTGTTTTTGTTCAGACCTCGTTTGCGACCGATGCGGGACTTAAGGAAACTTTAGGACCGTTGGCTTATTATATCAAGCCTCTTTCGGAGCTGAAAAACGTTAAGAGTTTTCCTCTTACCATTGAAACGGACAAAGAAACGATCACGGAAAATGTCTATCTCTTCCTTCTTCTCAACGGTAGGAGTGTAGGTAATTTTACGAATTTTTTGAAGCAAACCGATATTCAAGACGGAAAAATGGAGATGATTCTCATAAAGGAAGGCTCTCCCGTGGAAACGGCAAATCTGTTTTTGAAGATACTAAAAAAGGAAGATATCACGGATTCGAATCAGGTAGTCTACCTGAAGTCGGCATATTTTAAGATCAGCTCTCCCGAAGATATGGTTCTGAGTATTGACGGAGAAGAGGGTCCCTCGTTGCCGGTGGAAGTATCGGTCGTAAGTGATGTGTTGAGCGTAATTGTACCATAGGATGGGAAAGGGATGGAGATGAAAATCAAAGAGTATGGATTTGAATCCGCAACGGACGGGTGGAACATCCACTGTTACTCTTTAATTCCTCAACGGGATATGAAGGCTGTTGTATATATCGTTCACGGAATGTATGAAAAGGCGGTACGATATCAACATTTTATGAATTTTTTGTATGACAACGGCTATGGAGCATACAGTATGGACCACAGGGGTCACGGAGAATCCTGCCAAAGAGGCATAGGCGATTTGGGAGATGCGGATGTGTACCTCAAGATGATCAGAGATATGCGGACCATGATTTTGAAGATACGTGCTGCCCATCCCGCACATAAACTGATCCTTTTCGGTCATTCCATGGGTTCTTTTTTGGCACAGCGATACATCCAGATCTATCCGAATACGATCGATGCTCTGCTGTTGTCGGGAAGCGGGGGAAAAGATCAGGCGGCTGCAGCCGTTCTGGGCAAAAATATGGCATATTCTCTAAAGAAGCTCGGTCTGTCCAACCGACGTTCTTTTCCGATGTTTTTTATGCAACAACGTGTTTTGAGCAGAAATATAAAAGACAAAAAGACGATGTACGATTGGATCTGTTCGGATGAGCGGGTGATTGAAGAGTATCGAAGAGACAATCAACTCGGAATCCCCTATACCGTCAGTTCCTATTACTATGTCTACAAGGGCATCAGCGAGAACTTTCAAAGGCGTAATATGGTTCACGTCAACAGAAATCTCCCGATTTTTATGGTGTCGGGAGCCAAGGATCCCGTGGGAAATTTCGGCAAAGGAGTACACTTGTTGGTACGGTGGTACAAGAGTTTTGATATCAACAATGTCGAGTGTAAGATCTATCCGAATATGAGACATGAGGTTCTCAATGAGTATGAGAAGGAAACTGTGATGGAAGATATCCTGGAATGGTTGAAAAAGATGCTTTAGAAAAATTGTATAAAGATAGGATGTGTCTTTCTTCAATGTCACAACACAGAAGAAACCTCGTTAAAGGAGTTCTTTTGAAGATTTTTGGCGGCAATATGTTGATTGTATAAGGTCTTTTCACGGACTGTCATATCTATCTGATCGAACTGTATCGATCATGCCTCCAAGAAGGCTTGTTTCATCACTCATCGATCCGAGTTCTCTATGACAAACTCGAAAAAACGTTGCAAATGGAAAGGTTTGTTGTCATCTGTCTGTCAAAGACAGCATCCGGTTATATGGATGAATAGGTTGATTTTCAGTTTTGTGGTGTGTGGGTTGAATTCAGAAGCCCATTTGGGAATGAGTTGGGCTCAAAGAATAAGTTATCGAGAGAAACAGTTCAAAAAAACAATATAACAACAATAAAACTCTGTCCTTGTGATAAGACAAAAAATAGGAGTGTTTGATTATGAAGAAAAAACCGATTATTGCTTTGACTACGGAGCACCATACTTCGAACAACGATAAGTCTGTGATAACCAATTATCCGTATATAGACTCTATCGTTTGTGCCGGCGGAGTCCCTATTTTGCTTCCTTTGACCGACGAAGAGGTCTCTTATGAGGATGTGTTGTCCTTTGTCGACGGAATTGTTTTTATCGGAGGAGAAGATATTCTTCCTTGTTATTATGGGGAGGATCCGATAAAAGGGATCGGCGAAATTTCTGTCGTGCGCGACCGTTCGGAATTGGCTCTTTTTCACCAAGCTTACCAAAAAAAAATACCGATACTGGGGATCTGCAGGGGCCTACAATTCATCAATGTCGCTCTTGGAGGAAGCCTCTATCAGGACATTGACAGACAACTGGAGAACGTCAATGCACATGTGTCGGAGACCACGCTGGAACATGGATTCCATTCCATCCTCCTCCATGAAGGCGGTTTTCTGCATAAATTATTCGAAACGGACAGATTGTTGGTCAACTCTTACCACCATCAGGCGATTAAGGAGCTTGCAAAGGGTTTAAAAGTAGCGGCGACATCTTCGGACGGTCTGATCGAAGCAATTGAATCCTGCGACGAACACCCTTTGATTGCAACACAATTCCATCCGGAGAGAATGATACATGCCAGAAAAGAGATCCGAAAGATTTTTGAGTATTTTATTGAGATGACAAGGTAGCGGTCGACCGGGTCGACAGTGGCGGATATCTCTTTTGAGATATCCCTTTTTGTGTGCAGAAGGTTCTGTATGGAAATGAATATCCGATCGATACCGATCACGGACAGAGGAGGAAGGGTAACAACATTGGAGATACAAATAGGAAAAACATATAAGATCCAAATCGAAGACATGGGGCACAAAGGCGAAGCAATAGGAAGGATAGATACTTTGACTGTCTTTGTTGAAGGAGGATTGAAGGGAGATCTTGTCGAGGCTGAAATTTTGACCTTCAAAAAGAACTATGCCACAGCAAAGATTGTAAAGCTGTTGAAGCCTAGCGAAATTCGAGTACCTTCTCCTTGCAAAGTTTCTTCGTTTTGTGGAGGATGTCAAATTATGGAGATGTCTTATGTCGCTCAACTTGAGATGAAACGCTCCATTGTGCGGGAGCATATGAGGAGGATAGGCGAGATTACGGATATCGAAGTTTTGGATGTACTGGGCATGGAATATCCCTTTGAGTATCGAAATAAGGGGCAGTATCCGATCGCCTGTCAGGACGGAAGGATCGTAACCGGCTTTTACAAGGTGAGGAGCCATGAGATCGTACCTGTCAAGCGATGTCTCCTGCATAGGGAGGTCAGCGATATTGCGGTAAACACTGTGAGGAAGGTCTGTGAAACCTATGGAGTTCCCATCTATGATGAAGTTTCTCACACAGGAAACCTGAGAAGGATCGTTGTAAAGGTAGGTTTTTATACGAACGAAGTTATGGTGGTTCTTGTCACAAAAGAGAAGAAACTGCCCTATGCGGATCGGATTCTGGAAGCTCTGAAAGAGAAGGTTTCCGGTTTAAAAACCGTGGTACAGAACATTCAAAGCAAGACTTCCAACACGACCATGGGACGTGAGAACAAAATTCTTTACGGAGAAGGAGTGATCCGTGACAGGTTACTCGGTTTGGAATTTGAGATTTCTCCTCTCTCCTTTTATCAGGTAAACCCTCTGCAAACTCAAGTTCTGTATAGTCAAGCGATCGAAAGGGCGGATCTCAGTGGGAGAGAGACGGTATTCGACTTGTATTGCGGGATCGGAACGATTTCTCTTGCCATGGCCAAGCACTGCCGAAAAGTCTACGGGGTCGAAGTCGTGGAATCTGCTGTCGAGGACGCGAGGAAGAACGCATCCGGGAACAAGGTCGAAAATGCCGAGTTTATCTGCGGAAAATCGGAAGAAGTATTGCCTCGACTTTACAAGGAAGGGATCAGAGCCGATGTCGTAGTTCTGGATCCTCCGAGAAAGGGTTGTGAAGAGATCGTACTGCAAACCATTGCAAAGATGGAAGTGCCTAAGATCGTCTATGTATCGTGCAACAGTGCGACCTTGGCAAGGGATATGGCCATCTTGCAGAAACTCGGTTACAAAGCGAAGGAAGTGCAACCCGTCGATATGTTTGCACATAGCATGCATGTGGAGTCCATAGCGTTGCTACAAAGAGTGAAATAGTGAAAATCCTGCATTTTAAGCAGTTTTATAAGCATTTTGTCTTTGTGGAAGATGGGGAAGGTGGACGAAAAAAACTCCTTAAAAATTACATTGATGTGAATGTTTGTATTGATATGGTGTGTAGAGATACAAAAAATGCTTTAGAAAGTGAGGATGAATAAATGATAAGATGGATTATTAAAATAATCTTGTTTCCAATCAGCCTATTGTTAAGTATCCTCACTGCATTTCTGACATTCTTGCTGAGTATAGGGACTGCGATACTGTACTTGCTCATGCTGATGTGTGTATTTGTGGCGATAGGCTAGTTCTTTATGCTACACAACACAAGAGCAGCAATAGAAGCACTCATTATCGGATTTTTAGTAAGTCCTTACGGAATACCGATGATCGGAGCTGTAATCATAGTATTTCTACAAGGAATCAATGAAACCATAAAATCAATATAAAAAATTTCATAAAAATGGTTACCAAAGGCGATAGCGAGAAAACTATCGTCTTTTTTCGTGCAAATTTTAAAGAAGGGAGGGAGATGAAAGATGGACTTTGATTATTTTTACAATCGAGATGCGGAAAGATTCAGCTTTTATATGCTGCCTAAAATTTTGGTAACCGAAGATTTATATAAAAATTTATCTTCCTGAGTTTCCGAGTTAAAAACAGAAAGAATGCCCATTTTAATTGGAATTTCAATAAAATTGGGACATTCTTTCTTTGTTTTTTGTCCTCTTATTTTTTCGAGGTCAGATTGATGTTAATACTATTCTCCGTTTGAAATGTCGGGTATAAAAAATATATCATACTATTTTTCGATAGAAGTGTGGTTATATCCGTCTTGAAACTGCAAACCGTTTGTTTCCTCTTTCACGGAGTACAAATCCGTCTTATCCATAATTTAAATGACGAATAGTATAATTGTTGAAAAATAATTTGGAGGATCATGATGTTTTCATTGTCTTTTGATCCATTATACATCCCGGAAATACGGTGAAGGTGATGGGAATGGCGTGTTCATCAATGAGCAGTCCCATGACGACAAAGAAAAAAGTTGAAGTTTTGTTTGAAATTCCAACTTTTTATTCTTGTTTTTTTCATTTGACTCAGAAACTCAGGAGGTTGTCGGCTATATATTTTGCTCACAAGTCTTTCCTCATTTGACTTGGTGTAACTCCATAAGTTTCCTTGAATGCTTTTTGAAAGTATCCATCTCCGTAGTAACCGACGGATCTTGCTATGTCCACAACGGATAATTCTTCATCATAAAGAAGTTCAAGAGCCCTAGTCATTCGTATTTTTTTGTATACTCGTTTATTGTTGCGTTAAAAGAAGATTTAAAACCGGATAACAGTTTCTGTTGATTGATGGCAAAGATTTTGGTAAGTTCGGCAATCGTAAAGTGATTTGCATAATTATTTTCTATAAAGGATTTCACATTATTTAAGATAGCTTTATCTTTGGCGGAAAGATGAACGATAGGTTTCGGCGTTTCTTTATAAATGTAATCATACAGGAGGGAAAAGACTTCGAATGATTTTCCGTGAATATAAAGACTCAAGGCATTTCCTTCCAAGGTGCAATCTTTAATGCCGTTACAAATGGCGGTTATTCTAGGTATGGAAATTGGCTTAGGATTAAGCACCATGGCTGCTCTCTCAAAAAAATCATCTTCTAATTTTACAGGCAGTGAAGAGAAAAAGCGCTCCCGAAAGGCAAAGCCGATGTTAAGAAGTCGCACATCCGGTTCAATCCTCTTATACCCACAGTAAGTATTGGTATTTACATAAGCATTCAGTCCATATTCAAATTCAGATATTCGGTCTTTTTTTTGATAGTAGGATGCAGCTCCCGCATAATATTGTCCGATTTCAATGATTTGTTCACTAATATATTCTCTGATCACAAAAGGAGTATATAGTGTACAATCACTAATTGTTACCATGGATGATGAAAGGTCTCCTAAAATAGAAAATCCACCCTTCCCTTTTTCATCAGACAAGATAAAATCGGTTTTTCCTACTTTAGAGTGTTTTATAAAACCGAATTTTTCAAAATCCTTCCAGTAATCTTCGAGAGTCCTCATAGACACACCTTCTTTTTTTGAAGTTTTTTCTGTTCTATCTAAAGTCGATTATACTGCAAAAGCATTTATAATTCAAGATATATAAAAAACATACTGTTATATTTGAAGAATTATTGGATTGATAAGAGATATCAAATAAGTTAGAATAGCAGTAGTTCTTCCTAACAATATTGTAAATGAAAGGGGATGTTCTTTTGAATAAAAAATCGAAAGGAATATTGGAATATATTTTTTACTATTCGAATGAAGGAAAATCGTTTCTTATACTCAGCATTTGTTTATCTGTTATAGGTATGGTATGTAATGTTGTGCCCTATGTATCCGTTTATTTTATAAGCAAAGTTTTTTTGACATCCAAAGGGGAAAATAAAGAAACGATTATGCTATGGATCGTAATAGCAGGGATTTCTATTTTTCTTAATTTTATTTTTACTTTTTTTGGTGGGGTGGGTTGCCATAAAATGGCGTTCAAAACATTATATCTTTATAGAATGAAGCTTATGGAGCATTTAGGAAGGCTTTCGATAGGATTTTTTTCAAAAAATACAAGTGGCAGTATTCAAAAAATCATGGATGAAACTATTGAAAAGATGGAAGGGATCATCGCTCATATGATGCCGGACTTAATAGGGTCATTTGCTGTGTTACTCTTGCTCTTTGTAGGTATCGCTTATCTGAATATAATCATGGCAATTACCGTCCTTGTGTCTGTTGTTCTAGCCTTTGTTTTTCAGTATAGGATCTTTGGAAGTGAGAGTGCAAAAGCGAGATATGCAAGTTATATGGAAGCTTCCAATAATATTACGAGCAGTTTTTCCGAATATGTAAAAGGAATGGCGGAAGTGAAACTGTTCGGTAAATCGGGAGGTATGTTAAAAAGCCTTGAAAACCACCTTGATGAAAGTCTTCGATGGGAAATCACAAATTATAAAAAAGCGTCTTTTCCGATGAGTATGTATAAAAGTATAATTTTATCTCTTTTAACCTTTGTAGTTCCGGTAGGAGGGTTGCTGCTATGGAATGATCCGACGGAATCTACCGTATTAGCGGTCATTATGACTCTTATTATTGCACCGGCTTTATACGAACCCCTTTTGACTTGTATTGATTACGCAACTCAAATAAACCTTACCAAAGCAGGGCTTTTTCAAATCGAAACCATTATAAATGAAACTGCTTTTGCAATTAAGGATAGCTTGGATGAAATCAAAGGAAGCGATGTCACATTTGATCAGGTTTCCTTTTCTTATGACAGTACAGCGGATCCGTTAAAAAAGCTTGCTCTTAACAAAGTTTCTTTTGTGTGCAGAGAGAAAGCAATGACAGCTTTAGTCGGTGAATCCGGAAGTGGAAAATCTACAATCGGACAGTTGATTTTACGTTTTTGGGATGTGGATGAAGGAAGTATAAGAATCGGAGGGAAGGATATAAGAGCGATTGACACAAATGATTTGATGGAAAAAATTGCCTTTGTTTTTCAAGATACTCATATTTTTTCTGACACGGTAAAGAACAATATTTCAATGAATAGACACGTTTCAGATCAAGAAATAATAAAAGCGGCTAAGAAGGCAAGATGCCATGAGTTTATAATGAATCTTCCAAATGGTTATGACACGCTTATTGGGAGCGGGAACATAAAGCTGTCAGGCGGAGAAGCTCAGAGGATATCCATTGCCAGAACATTTTTAAAAGATTCTAAAATTATAATTTTAGATGAGGCGTTAGCTTATACCGATGCGGAGAATGAAAATCTCATTCAAGAAGCCATTAAAAATGTAATCGAGGACAAGACGGTTATTGTTATTGCCCATAGATTAAAAAGCATTATGGAGGCGGACAACATCATTGTTTTAAAAGGAGGAAACATAATTGAAGAAGGCACTCATGAACAGCTTATGGAAAAAGACGGAGAGTATAAGAGTTTATGGGACTTACAATTTGAAGCGGAAAGCTGGGAAATAGAGAGAAAGGTGGGGGAAGCACAGTGAGAGAAATCATAAGAAAATTTACTATGGGTCATCCAAATCAGGTAATCGAACCGGTAACATGGCATTTTTTGGAAGGATTTACGATGACTTTTCCCGCTATCGCCATTTACTTTGTCATCAATCTCTTTATAGAACACTTTGAACATCCGGAAAGGATTTTTGATAAAGGATACTGGAACATCGCTTTATGGATGTTCGGTTTATTTCTATTGCAATTGGTTATCAGTACCCTTACCTTTTTAAGAATATTTCTTCCGGGAGCGATCCATTCTACGGATAACAAAAAAGAGTTTATTCAAAAAATCAAAAGACTGCCTCTCGGTTTTTTCTCCAAAACACGTTCGGGAGAGTTGATCAATACCTTTACGGGAGATTTTTTGGCGATTGAACAAAGTATGGTGGGAACTTTTACCGGTCTTTTTGGGGTTGTTTTCTCTTGTATAGTTACTTCTGTATTCATGTTTTATTTTAACCCCAAGATGGCTCTTGCTTTTTATATCACAATACCTGTTTCGGGGCTCATCATCCTTATATCAATGAATGTATTCGGACGACTGAGCGTTGACCTCCGATCTGCAAAAGATGATACCGCGGAGGGATTAAATGAATATCTTTCGGGGATGAAAATTCTCAGAAGCTACAACCAGATAGGAGAGGGTTTTTCAAAACTTCAAACAGCATACAGACATTTAATGGAGGCCGGTATGAAAGGCGAAACGGCAGGTGGTGCTCTTCTCGGCTTGGCACTGACATTTGCAAGAGCGGGGCTTCCGTTCATGTGTTTTGTCGGCTCTTATCTATTGATCGGCGGCGAGATAAACTTAATTTCGTTTTTGAGTATTATTGTTATCGGTACTAAAATTATCAGTCCTCTTCTGACTTGGATCAGGTACACTGCGGTACTCAGGGCACACTATGTAAGTGCAAGCAGAATTGATAATGTAATGAAAACAAAAGATTTGCTTGGAACTAAAAAAATAGAGGATATAGAGGATATCCACTTTGAAAAGGTTCGCTTTTCATATTTGGAAGGTCAAAATATCATCCGTGATATATCTTGCTCATTTAAGAAAAATTCTCTTACTGCGATTGTAGGCCCGAGCGGTGGAGGGAAATCAACCATGTTGAAACTGATTGCAAGGTTTTGGGACGTTGATGAAGGCAGTATAAAGATAGGGAATGTGCCTTTAAACGAACTCCATCCGGATCATTGGTTAGAACAGGTTTCTATGGTTTTGCAGGATGTGTATCTTTTTCATGAAACAATAAGAGAAAATATCATTTTTGGAAAGGAACATACAGGAGAAGAAGATATGATTCGTGCTGCAACGTTGGCGGGGTGTCACGATTTTATCAAAAAGCTGCCGGAGGGTTATGAAACAATTGTGGGAGAAGGAGGATCTACATTATCCGGAGGTGAAAAACAAAGGATATCCATTGCAAGAGCCATTCTTAAAAATGCACCGATTTTACTTTTGGATGAACCTACTTCCAGTTTAGATGCCAAGAATGAAGTATTGATTCAGAAAGCACTATCAAACTTGATAAAAAATAAAACGGTAGTTATGGTTGCTCATAGATTAAAAACAATAAAACATGCGGATCATATCCTTGTTTTAGATGAAGGAAGAATTGTAGAAGAAGGAAATCATGAAGAGTTGTTAAAGAAAGAAGGGCTTTATCATACACTCTGGAATTTACAAAATAAATCAAAAGAGTGGAAAATTTCGTCAGGAGAAAAAAAGAATAGACAGTAAAAAATCAGATTAAACAGGATGTGTCTATTGTATGATTAACAGCAAGTATGATTGGAATACAGAGTATTGTTTTGGTAGCGTTTGCAGCGAATCTTAAGTTCGTGTTTGGGTTTGTTGTTGAATATGGAGAGATGGCAGTGGAATCTACAAGGGTTTCTTTTTTGAAAATGAGCCTTCGGTTACCGGAGTGAGTTATCCTTTGTTCAAAAAAATTGTTTCTGTAGGGTATTCTCCTCAAGGATATGACAGTATGAGATATAGAACCGGAGTCGAGAACTGTTATTTAATACTTTAGAAAACCTTCTTACTTGACATACATACAGAATGTATGTTATTCTGTATGTAAATAAAAATCAGGAGGATTCTTATGAAGATAAACAGCTTTTATCCGGTGGTTATGACACAGGATGTCAAACAATGTGCAGAGTTTTTTATAAAATACTTCGATTTCAGTACGACTTTCGAAGCGGATTGGTACATCAGTTTGATCGATGAAAACAAGAATGAACTCGCTATCTTGGATTACAGACACGAAACCGTTCCTTCAAACTTCAGGTCGCCGATCTCCGGCTTACTGCTCAATGTTGAGGTGGATGATGTTGACAAGGTTTATGAAGTGTTGAAAAAGGATTTGAAGGACAATGTTATTTTGGATATAAAGAGCGAGGATTTCGGTCAAAGGCATTTTATCGTTGAGGGACCGTCCGCAATACTGGTAGATGTGATTCAAGTAATTCCGCCTTCAGAAGAGTATAGAGGAAATTATGAATAAAAATGAATTGGCTTCTTTTCAGACCAGGGGCAGAATTTTGGAGATTGCAAGGAAAAAGTTCGTAACAAAAGGCTTTCACAACACGTCCTTACAAGAAATCGTTGAGGAAATCGGTTTAACGCGAGGAGCCTTTTATCATCATTTTAAGAACAAAGAAGACATCCTGTACGATCTCATAGGCATCATTCAAGGTGAAGTTGCCGATCATGTAGAGAAGAGAGCCATGAAAAGCAAAGATCCCTGGGAGCAACTTGTTCTCGGTTGTGTAGCCTTTGTAGAAAAAGCCGTCGATAAGGATACGCTGAAAATATTGTTGATTGATGGACCCTCGGTCATTTCATGGCAAAGATGGAAACAAATGGATAGCGAACATTCGGAATCACATCTCAAAGATCAGCTGTTGATTTTGCAGGCGGAGGGAAAGATCAAGGATGTGGATGTTGAGAAGTTGACAAGTTTTATTTCGGGCGGATTAAACGAGTTGGCGATCAACATTTCGATTTCTTCCTCATTCGATATTGAAGAGATGGAAGTTTTGATTAGGATGATGTTGGAAGGGATCAAGAAAAATGGCTAAGAAACTGAAAGATTATTACGATTTGGAATATCTTGAAAACTTGGCAACCGTAATAGAGAAACAATGCAAAGACTTTGATAAGAAAAAGTTTTTCGAAGGGACAAAAAGTTCCATTGAAAAATGTGAATTTAATCAAAGACAGGAACGAATAGCAAGATCCCTTCACGAATCTATCGATTTGGACTATGAAAACACCGTTTTGATGTTCTATAAGATTTTGGGTCCGGAGCTTAGAGGAAACAGCGGAGCCTTTTCTAAGGGTTGGTGGTTGTGGCCGATCGGAAAATATGTGGAACTTTACGGAGAAGATTATTTCGATGTCAGCATAGACTTTAGCAAGGAGCTCACAAAGAGATTTACCTCGGAATATTGTATGAGGCCGTTGATCAAAAAATATCCGGAAAGTTCTCTGGAGGTTTTGAAGGATTGGAGCTTGGATGCGAACGAGAGGGTCCGAAGGCTCTCGAGCGAATGTTTGAGGATAAGGCTTCCGTGGGCAAAGCGTCTATATACGGCTTTGGAATATTTCGATCGTTATCTTGAAATACTGACAAATTTAAAGGACGACAAAGACGGATACATCCAAAAAAGCGTAGCAAATAATATGAATGATCTGTACAAGGAGGATTCGAAGAAATTCTATGAAATCATCGCTAAGTGGGAAAGTGAAGTGATGAGTAAAGAGTGTAAGTGGATCATAAACCACGGATCACGCAATGCAAAGAAAGAGAGAACTTGATAATTCAGCCCTATCGGAATACAATCCCGTCTTTGCCAGTTTTAGAAATGAAAACCCGCCAAACACATTGAAACTAAACGTTTTGGCGGGTTTTGTTTTTTAAATTTTTTCGCGTACTTTTTTCTTTGTTTTTGTGAGTTTAAAAATTTTTTTCATGTTTCTCTTTCCAGCACGATTTCATAGTCAGCAGGAAACCCGAATGCTTCATGTAAGGGGTTGGTTAAAGCGGATGGGTATCATTTGTGCTTATTTTTAAATAAAAATACATTACGCAACATCACGCAACAATAAACTATAAAATTTGACAAAAAACAAAGCATTTAGAATGTTTATAGTGATTTTTTTCCTTTTAAACTGTCAAACTCCCGGATGGGGAATTGAGTGAAAATTTATTTACAAAAAACTGGACAATCACCCGAATAAGTGGTACACTTATCAAGTATGCAAATGTCGAGGACTGTCTCTACGTTTGCAAAGAGGATCGATGGATATCGATCGGCGGCTAAGGATACTTAGCACAGGCAATACAGTTGGCGGCGTAAAAATATAATAAAGAGGAGGTGTACAGATGCCAACCATTAACCAGTTAGTAAGAAAAGGAAGAGAAGCTGTAGAGTACAAATCAACAGCACCGGCTCTTCAAAAAGGGTTCAATGCTCTAAGAAAGAAAAGTACAAACCTGAATTCTCCACAGAAGAGGGGAGTTTGTACGTCGGTTAAGACCGTAACTCCGAAAAAACCGAACTCGGCGCTTCGTAAAGTTGCCAGAGTACGTTTGACAAACGGAATCGAGGTTTCCGCTTATATTCCGGGAGAGGGACACAACTTGCAGGAACACAGCGTTGTGCTGATCCGTGGAGGAAGGGTAAAAGACCTTCCGGGGGTTCGTTACCACATCGTGAGAGGAACTCTTGACACGGCAGGGATCGAAAAGAGAAGACAAGCAAGATCAAAATACGGTACAAAGAGACCGAAAGCGGCTAAGTAGTAACTTGTATTGCAATGTGCATTCATATAGAGAACGTATGGAGGCACAGTCGGCATAGTTGTGAAGATGTCGAGTACCGTTGATCTAATTTAATTTATTAAGGAGGGAAGAATAGTGCCAAGAAGAGGTAATATTCCAAAGAGAGAAGTTTTGCCCGATCCGATGTACGGAAGTAAGGTTGTAACGAAACTTGTTAACAACGTGATGTTGGACGGGAAAAAAGGAATCGCTCAAGACATTGTCTATGGAGCATTCGATGAGATCAAAGAGAAGACCGGAGAAAATCCGTTGGAAGTATTTGAAAAAGCAATGAACAACATTATGCCCGTGTTGGAAGTAAAGGCGAGAAGAGTCGGGGGAGCAAACTATCAGGTTCCCATCGAGGTTCGTGCTGATCGTAGAGAGACATTGGGACTTCGTTGGTTGGTAAAATACACTCGTGCAAGAAACGAGAAGGGTATGAAGCTCAAGCTCGCAAGAGAGATCATGGATGCAGCGAACGGAACGGGAGCATCCGTGAAGAAGAGAGAGGATACTCATAAGATGGCGGAAGCGAACAAGGCGTTTGCTCACTATCGTTGGTAAAAACCTGAAAATATTTTTTGAGAAAGGAGTGGTAGGTTCGTGCCAAGACAATTTCCTTTAGAGAGAACCAGAAATATAGGAATCATGGCCCATATCGATGCCGGAAAGACTACCACGACGGAGAGAATCCTGTTCTATACAGGAAAAACTCATAAGTTGGGAGAGTCTCACGAAGGAACGGCTACGATGGACTGGATGGACCAGGAGAAAGAAAGAGGGATCACGATTACTTCTGCTGCGACAACAGCTCAGTGGAAGGATCACAGGATCAATATTATAGATACACCGGGACACGTTGACTTTACAGTGGAGGTGGAGCGTTCTCTGCGTGTATTGGACGGAGCGGTTGCGGTCTTCTGTGCAAAGGGCGGAGTAGAGCCTCAGTCCGAGAACGTTTGGAGACAAGCGGACACGTATGGAGTTCCCAGAATTGCCTTCGTTAATAAGATGGATATCATCGGAGCGGACTTCTTGAGAGTTGTTCAAATGATGAAGGACAGATTAGGAGCGAACGCTGTAGCTATGCAGCTTCCTATCGGAGCGGAAGATACTTTCAAAGGAATGATCGACCTGATGACGATGAAGGCTTATGTATCCAGCGACAAGTTGGGAGTAGACCTTCATGAGGACGAGATCCCTGAAGATATGAAGGCGATGGCGGAAGAATATCGTGAGATCATGGTGGAAGCGATCGCTGAGCTTGATGAAGAGCTGACCATGAAGTTTCTGGAAGGAGAAGAGATCTCCAATGAGGAGTTGAAGAATGCACTTCGTAAGGGAGTTATCGAAACGAAGATCAACCCCGTATTTTGTGGTTCCGCATACAGAAACAAGGGAGTACAGCCTCTGTTGGATGCAGTGGTAGACTATATGCCGGCTCCGGTGGATGTAGCATCGATCAACGGAATATTGCCTGACGGAACCGAAGAGGTACGTCATTCTTCCGATAAAGAGCCATTTTCCTCTTTGGCATTCAAGATTATGGTCGATCCCTTCGTCGGAAAGCTTGCATTCTTCAGAGTATATTCCGGAACCTTGAATTCAGGTTCTTATGTATTGAATTCCACAAAGAACAAAAAAGAGAGGATCGGACGTATTCTTCAAATGCACGCGAACTCGAGAGAAGAGATTACGGAAGTATACTCCGGAGATATTGCGGCGGCTGTAGGACTCAAAGATACGACTACGGGAGATACCTTGTGTGACCCTGCTCATCCGATCATTTTGGAATCTATGGAGTTCCCCGAGCCGGTAATCTCGGTTGCGATCGAGCCTAAGACCAAGGCTGCACAGGAGAAGATGGGTGTCGCGCTGGCAAGACTTGCAGAAGAAGACCCGACCTTCCGAGTCAGAACCGATGAAGAGACCGGACAGACGATCATCGCAGGAATGGGAGAGCTTCACCTTGAGATCATCGTAGACAGACTTCTGCGTGAGTTCAAAGTCGAGGCGAGCGTTGGAGCACCTCAGGTCGCTTACCGTGAGACCATTCGCAACAATGTCGAGATCGAAAACAAATATGCAAAGCAATCGGGTGGACGCGGACAGTACGGACACGTCAAGATCAGAATGTTCCCACAAGAACCGGGCGCGGGTTACGAGTTTGTCAACAGCGTTGTCGGAGGAGCGATTCCGAAAGAGTATATCGGACCTGTCGATGCAGGTATCCAAGGTGCTATGGAATCGGGTATCCTTGCGGGTTATCCGGTAGTGGATGTTAAGGTTGAACTCTATGACGGTTCTTACCACGAAGTTGACTCCTCGGAGATGGCGTTTAAGGTGGCTGCATCCATGGCGTTCAAAGACGGTATGAAGAAGGCGAACCCTGTATTGCTTGAGCCTGTATTTAAGGTAGAAGTCGTAACACCGGAGGACTACATGGGAGATGTTATGGGAGACCTTAACTCTCGCCGTGGAAGAATTGAAGGAATGGAAGCGAGACAAGGTGGAGCACAGGCGATCAATGCTATGGTACCTCTGTCTGAAATGTTCGGATATTCTACAGATCTTCGTTCTGCAACTCAAGGTCGTGCAACCTATACCATGATATTTGACCATTATGAAGAAGTTCCTAACTCCATCGCTAAGAAGATTATGGAAGAAGGAAAGTAAGTATAAATTTACGAAATTGTCGCTTTTGCTTCAATAGAGTATAGATGAGTTTATCAAACTGTATAAAACCAAAAGATTAAATTTTGAGTAAATTTTCAGGAGGATACAAAAATGGGAAAAGCAAAATTTGAAAGAAGTAAACCACACGTAAACATTGGAACCATCGG
>NZ_JBHSHL010000019.1:0-32909 GCF_042652965.1 Filifactor villosus | reverse complement strand
CATTGGTAGCCGTGCTCTTCCATAGAGCGAGGATATCCGTGTCCGACATAATCGTAATGCTGTCTCCTACGTTCTTCTTTACTCCATTCACAGACCAACCGTCAAACACATGTCCGCTCGGTGCTCCGAAGGTGTTCGCAGCAAGGGTAATGGAACTTCCTGTCGAAACACTTGTTACAATATCCGCACCCGTACCTCCGTTCGCCTTGTAGGTTACACTAACATTGGTAGATGTGTTTCTATGGTTGATGGTTGCTCCCACATCTGCATAGGAACTTAGACTACCTTCTCCTACCGTAAATATCATCACAAAACTGAGGACTGCACAGAGAATTCTTAGACGTAATCCAAATTTTTTCATTTTTAATAAAACCTCCTTTTAGGCTATTATACTATAGTTCCTTTTAATTTGCCGATGACACACTGTATTCTACAACCTGCCAAATGTTTTGACAGTGATATCTCTATAAATATGGCAAATCGGAATTATAGTAATAAGATTGGTTGTACCTGGGATTGTTCAAAAAGATATACATAGGGATATTATACAGAACCTCTTCCAAAAACACAGGAACAGGGGACAAGTACATAGGATGTGTGGTGGTAGTAATCCTCCATGATATATCTGCACAATAATTTCAACTTCACTGTAATTAAAGTCAGATAGAGATCTCAAAGTCGTATACACAGCAATTATGAATTTGTTCTATCACGAAAATAAACATTTGCATATTCCCTAAAGGGATTGTTGACAGAATTGATTTTTTGTGAAATATTTGATTTTAAAACGTTACAACGCTTAAAAATTTATTGAAAATTTTTATATTTTCTTTAAAAATGTCCTTTTTAAAAATTTTTTTTTGAAACCCAGATCGTATCTACACAAATTAAACAAGGCATCTTAACCATAAAATGATCGATGCCAAATGAATTGCTCCAACAAAGCAAAAAAGGATTTTTGTGTAATATGTGGCAATCCCTCGGAACTGACTTCACTTCAAAAAAGCATTCTCAACAACATGGGAAATATCGATAAGAGACTTATTGTATTTCCATTTGGTCTTTCGATTTCTCTTCGGAGGAATGACCTTAGGTAAGCATTGACAAATACCCTATTGTCATCGAAATTTAATCCGCCTCGTTTATTTAAGTGTTGTTTAACGATCAGTTCTATTCTATTACACTGTGCATCGGTTAGATCAGGTCTGTTTTGTGCTTGTTCTCTCATAATTTTAAAACCTTCTCTGTTTATGCGATAATCTCACATTGAACCGAAGATTTTATGCTCTTCTTCTCGCAAAGGCATGAATTCCCTGCACAAGTACTTCATCCACTGACACGACTTAGTCTTCTGAAAATACGAAAGTTTCCTTTTTTTTATCAAAAGTCAGAGAATATGTCTTGCCTGCTTCCAGCTGTAAACTCAATTTTGTCGGTCCCCAGACTTGCGTTACATTCCTGTGCACTACGCCCGGTCTGGTATATTCATAAGTCAACTCTACTTCCAACTCCCCCGGCATTGCATAAAACACTTGATTCATTCCCTCGGAAACGATGCTAGGGCAAGCTTCTCCTCTAATCACATGTCCGGAAATAGAATTTGATGTCAACATTCCATAACTGGAACGCAAATACACCTTTACGGCTCCCGGATGGGCATCCCACCAACTTTGTTGGTTTTTCTTGCGCTTGTTCATATAAATAATCATCCAGATGATGTAGACTACGAATACTACTGGAATGATATATCCCAAAATCCCCATACTCTTCCACGCATTAATGATCTGTTCCATTCTTTTTTCCTCCTTTTACCTCTAAACGAATTGGTTTTGCTTTTTCCCCAACGATACCGATATCTTCTATACAGCTTTGAAACTGCCGATATCCAAGCATAGATACATCATATCTATGTTCTTTCCCTTCCACATCAATGACATAGAGATAACAGCCATTGTTACTGGAACGAGCGCGAAACTGACACTGCTCTATTTCATAGCACTCTTTTTTTGCACCCTTTTGAAATGTGACACTTTCATTCGTTACAATTACGGTCTGTCGTACATCATTGATTTTCAAAAAAATAAATATACCGACGAGCACTACTACAATCCCCAACGAATATTTCATTTCCAAAAACAGACTCAATAGCATCACAATCAGAAGTGCCGCAAAAAATAAAAGCACCAGTTCCTTCACAAATGTCAATAAACGCCCCTTGTAAACTCTCTCGTCCATATTTCCTCCTTTCAAAGGAGATACTCCATCTATCTCCAAATATGGAGGCATTATAGCATAAAAATAAAAGGTATACAATCATACACTTATGGAAGTTTGACAGTCTAAAAGGAAAAAAATCGTTGTAAGTATTATAAACGCTTTATTTTTTTTCAAATTATATAATTTGTTATTGCGTAATGTGTTATAATATAATGAATATAAAAGGAGTCTGATATACGTTTCAGAGTTTCTGAAATCTAAAAATGCGAAATCTCTCTATATCATCAAATCGCTTTACAATCCGAAAACAAAATCCAATACTTCTAAGGCAATACCGCACAAAAGCAAAATTTTGATTTTCTTATGGATTTGTAAAAAATAGAATTCTGTCAAATCAATGCTTCTAAGAAATTCAGAATCCCTTTAAAAGTGATGTTATGCTGATTTTTTGAATTATGCGGTATCTCCTAATACTATAATTGTCCGGTCATGAAGTTTGAATTCTATGATCACTCAAAACGTTTCCGGTAAATATAGTCTGTTTACCTGACACTTTATACTATTCTCCAATAGAAGTATGGATATATCTGTTTTTCAACCCACGAAAAATCGTTTTATCTTCTATGGGTCACAAATTGTCTATATCTATAATTCAAAGGAAGAATAGTATTAAACGGAGAATAGTATAACTGTATACAACAACTCTTCAATGTGTTCTTCACAAAAGCGGTATGCTCATGAAAAAAAGCCTCCAACCTCTTGATCCAACGTTGAAAGGCTTTGATTCATATAATATTTGAGAGTTTCAAGGAGTCCTTACATTCGAACGGGAAGCAGGAGGTAGGTGTAGTCTTGTTCTACCTCGGGTTTTATGACACAGGGACTGACATTGCTGTTGAAGTTGAGATAGATGGTATCTTCTTCGATCACCCGCAGTGCTTCGAGGAAGTAGCGGATGTTGAAGGCGATTTCAAGCTCCTTGCCTTCCAGCTCGATGCCGATGATTTCTTCCAAATCACCGATTTCCTTGTCCTGTGCAGTGATGATGAATTCGTCGTTTTGCATCTTGAGTTTGACCAGGTAGTTGCCGGAGACGAGGGTTGCCCTGTCCAAAGAGTTCATAAACTCCTGTCGGTTCACCTTGATCTTGGTTGCAAATTCCTTTGGGATAATCTGTTCATACTTGGTAAATTCTCCTTGTATCAACCGGGTGTTGACGATGGTGTTCTCAAATACGAAACTTGCGTGTCTACTTTCGATGCCTATTTTGATCTCGCCTTCAATACCTTGGCACAGTCGCATAATCTCGCTCATGGTTTTTCCGGGGATGATGATGCTCTGATAGCCTACGGAGGATGAGATCTCACATTTTTTATGAGCGAGGCGGTAGCCGTCCAACGCCACAAGGTTCATATGGTCCGTATCGATCTCAAGGAGCTGTCCCATAAAGATAGGTTTTCGCACATCGGTGGAAACTGCAAACTGGGTCTTGCGAATCATCTCAAAGAATACCTGTCCATTCACGCTCTGGTAGATGGCATCGTCGAGCTCTTCGACGGTGGGATAGCCGTTATCGACCATCTCTCGAATGGTAAACTTCGATTTGAGGCATTTGATATGCACGGTGGAGTCTTCGACCCTGACACTGACCTGCTCATCGGGCAGCTTGCGTACGATGTCGGAGATCATCTTGGCTTCGATAATACATCTTCCTTCTACTTCGACCATTGCAGGTATACTCGTCTTAATCCCGATTTCCAGGTTGTTTCCCATAATAACGACGATGCTATCATAGGCTTCGATATAAAAACCTTTCAAGATCTCCATCGGTGTTTTGCTGACGATCGCTCTCGAAGCGATGTTCAAGGCCTCGGCAAACTCCTTCTGATTTACTGTAAACTTCATTGAAACCCTCTCCTTGCTCTAAGAAAACACCGCACAAAATCAAACTCCCGATCTTACTTTGAGTTTGTAAAATACGAAAATCTCTCGAATTTCATTCTGAGTATAAAATAGAATTTACACTGATTCTTCAAATTATGCAGTCTTTCCCTAATTATCTTGCGTGATCCACTTTTATTCTTACACAGAGCCGGGTCGATGTCAATATCTATCTTGTTCGTTGTTCCGCAACTGTCAAACGCTCGGGCAGGACTTCGTTTTTGATCAGGTCCTGATAGGTCTGCCTTTTGACGATGACCTCACTTCTTCCCTCTTTGACGAAGACGACGGCGGGTATGGGGTTTTTGTTGTAGTTGGATGCCATGGAGTAGCCGTAGGCTCCCGTGGAGAAGACCGCGAGGATATCGCCCTGCTCGACCTTTGGCAGGAGAAGGTCTTTGATCAGGATATCGCCCGATTCACAGCATTTTCCGCAGATCGTTACCTCGGTTTCTGCCGGTTCGTCCGCCCTTCCCGCTATCACTGCACTGTACTTCGCTCCGTAGAGGGCGGGGCGAATGTTGTCGGTCATTCCTCCATCGACGGACACATAGGTCCTAAGGTCGGGGATGTTTTTGATCTGACCCACTCTATAGAGGCTGATCCCCGCTTCGGCAACGATACTCCTGCCCGGTTCGATGACGATGGCGGGACGTTTCATCCCTTCTTGTGCAAAAAATCCTTCGATCTTCTCCATCATAGGCTCGAGGAAGTAGGAGAAGGGTTTTCTCTCTTCGTCGGTATAAGTAACTCCAAAGCCTCCGCCGAGGTTAAGCTCTTGAACCTCACAGTCAAAGCGTCGTTTGACCTCCGTTACATGGTGGAGGAGGATGTCCAGGGCCTGAAGATGCGAGCTGTTGTCGTGGAGCTGGGAGCCGACATGAAAGTGAAATCCCTTGAAGTCGATACAGGGTGAGGAGATTGCTCTCTCGATGTAGGGATAGAGGATGTGTTCATCCAAGGGGATACCGAACTTGGAGTCTTTCCTTCCCGTTACGATGTAGTCGTGGGAGTCGGATCTGACGCCCGGTGTGATACGATAGAGCACATTTGCAATTTTCGCCTTGGTTTTGCAGATCTCTTCGATCATATCGAGCTCAGTCAAACCGTCGACGATGATCCTCCCCACTCCGTAGTCGATCGCCATTTCAAGTTCTTCATAGGATTTGTTGTTTCCGTTAAATTCGATATTTTGAGCGGGAAAATCACACGAGATCGCCGTAAACAGCTCGCCACCCGATACGACATCGATACACATTCCTTCTCTTTGGCAGAGTTTATACATGGCAAGGGTGCTGAAGGCCTTGGAGGCATAAGCGACCCTCGTTCTTTCATAACGGTTTACAAAACAGTCTTTGAGTTCGTCAAAACGTCTTACGATCTCGGTCTCGGATACGACATAAAGAGGCGTATTGTACTTTTCGGCAAGGTCGACGGTATTACAGCCGTCGAAGTACAGGGTTCCGTTTTTGATTTCTCTTATCATTTTACTTTCTCCATTCTCACGGGTTTTTCAAAATAAAGGGTTTTGGTTCGGGTATCCATGGTGCAGTTCGCTCCCATAGGCAGTGTCATCATGGGATGACCGTGACCCGATTCTATGCAATACATAACAGGAATATTGATTCCCTTTAAAATATCTTTGAAACATTCGATCGCATCGTATTCGGGTCTGTTTTTGTTGTTACATTTCGTGAACTGGCCCAGGAGGATACCTCTGCACTGATTGAGTTTTCCCGCATTTTTAAGATGAAAGGCAAAGCGTTCCAAGCGATCAATCTCTTCTCCCACCTCTTCGATAAAGAGGATCTTGTCCTTACAGTCAAGTTCATAGAAGGTGCCTATGGAGGCGGACAGGAGGGCGAGGTTGCCTCCGGTCAATCTTCCGGAAGCAGTGCCTTCGCTCAGAACTTGGATCCCTCTTCCTTGGGGATTGGCATATACATAGGCATCCTCCGCATCGATCGCCTGAAAAAACGATGTTGCAGTTTCGTCGTCGAAGTCATCGATCATATCCGAGGATACCATGGGCCCGTGGAAGGTAACGAGATCACAATAGCGGTTAATCGCGAGATGAAGGCCGGTGATATCGCTGTATCCGACGAAGATCTTGGGGTTTTTCTTTATAAGTTCAAAATCGACATAGGGCAGCATCCTGCTTCCTCCGGCTCCTCCGCGAACACAGAAGACAGCATCGACTTCTTCATCTTCAAACATGGAGTTGAACTCCTTCGCTCTTTGAGGTCCATCGCCCGCCATATAGCCTCCGTAGTTTTCGCTGAGGTTTGAGGAGGTTTTGACCCGATAACCCAAGTCTTTGATTTTTTTGATACACCTTTCCCTTTTTTCTTCCGAGATGGGGGAGCTGGGTGCAACCAACCCCACGGTGCCCCCTTTGGGAAGTTTGTTCGGATATCTCATAGAATCCTCCTTTGCTTAAAACCACATGATGTTCACGATGATGGCGGAGGCGATCAGAGATGCCAAATCTCCGAGAAGTCCGGCAATGATCGAATGGCGAACGTTTGTGATTCCTACCGCTCCAAAATAAACGGCTATGACATAAAAGGTCGTTTCCGTCGAGCCGAGAGCCACCGAAGCAATCCTTCCGATCTGACTTTGAGTTCCGTATGTAGTCAGAAGATCGCTCATCATCCCTTCCGCTCCTCCTCCGGAGAACGAACGCATAATGCCCATAGGAAGCACTTCGCCGGGCAGCCCTATCAGGGAAGTCAGGGGATTGATCGCTTTTACGAGCCAGTCCATAGCTCCCGATGCCCGAAACATTCCGATAGCACATAACATCGCTACAAGGTAGGGAATAATCATTATAGCCACTTTCAACCCTTCTTTAGCTCCTTCCGTAAATACGGAGTAGACCTTGACCCCTTTCGCCAAAGCATAGATGGGAATGAACAAGAGGACTAAAGGAATGGCGTAAGTCGAAATCGCGTTTAATACAGTTGTCATAGTATGATACCTCCTATTTTTCTACTTTGAGCGGATCGGTTCCTACATAGTTTTCATTGATCTCCAAGGTTCCTGCCTGTCGTTCTCTCTCGATGATGTTTTCGAGTTTGTATTTTTTGGTGTTCTTCAAAAGTAGGGTGACACCTATTCCGACAACAGTCGATATGGTCGTTGCAAGCATGATGGGTCCGACTACTTCCGCCGAGCCTTCGACTTGGATGGAAGAACGAAGTGCCAAGACGGTCACCGGTATCAAAGTAATCGATGTGGTACTGATGGCAAGCAACATACATTGAGCATCCGTTGCAATGTTTTTGGTCTTATTCAAGGTTTGAAGATCGGACATCGCTTTGAGGCCGAACGGGGTCGCGGCGTTTCCTATCCCTAAGATATTAGCTGCAAAGTACAGTGCCATGGAGCTCATTGCGGGATGTTCCGCCGGCACATCGGGAAAGAGGAGGCGCATAACCGGAGAAATCGCCCTTCCGAGTTTTTCGCACAGACCCGCCTTCTCCATCAAAGCCATAAATCCGGTAAAGAAGGTCATTACTCCGACCAACCCCACTACAATCTCGACAGCCACATTGGCAAAGCTGAACAGTGCTTCCTGAACCGCAGTGATGTTTCCCGTAGCGATACCCGCTATCACCGAGATCGCCACAAATCCTACCCAAATGTAATTCATCATACAAATTCCCCCTTTTCATGTTTCCATTCTCCGTTTGAACTATAAGGGTCGATCAAAGATGACTCGCTCGAACACGTACCGTCATCGACCGATCTGTTTAAACGGATCTCGGAATTAGGTTTACAATGTCTGTAAAGACAAGTTTTTGAAGAGCCGTACAACGATGTGCCTTGATTTTTCACAAGTTTGAAAAAGATATAAAAAAGCATCGCACAAAGACACAAAATAATTTTCCCTTTGTTTTGCGAGATATTGAAAGTCTCTAAAATGACGGATTTCAGAAATGTGTTTGTCCAAAAAAACTGAATTTCTTCTGCTTTTTGGAGTTATGCGCTGTTTTCATAAACTTTTTGAAGAATACGGTCAAGGAACCGATTTCACACCCGTTATGAGAAACCTCTTCGGTACTTAATAAAAGCAAGTTATATGCCAATGTGCATTCAAAGATTTTTGCTCCTCGAAAAAAAGAAATGCTACCTCACTTTTTTTGTATTTCCCTTTTTGAATGTCTTGGTTATCGATCTTCTTCTTTGATTTTTCCGTTTTTTTGGAAAATAAGTTTTTATTTTCGGAATTTTTTCCGATTTTTCCCTAATATATGTACTATTTTCTTAACTTAATATAAAAATATATCGAAAAAAATATCGTGGAAAACATCCGCGTCTTCCTTAGTCTCCTTGTCTGAAATCCCATTGAAAGAAGTTAATGCTGTTTTCCGTTTAATATGTCAGGTAAACAGAATATAGTTACCGGAAACGTTTTGAGTAATCTCAGAATTCAAACTCCACAACCGGACAATTCTAAGGAAACACCGCATAATTCAAAACATCATCGTAACATCACTTTTAAAGGGATGATGAATTTCTTAAAAGCATTGATTTGACAGAATTTTATTTTTTACAAATCCATAAGAAAATCAAAATTTTGCCTTTGTGCGGTATTGCCCTGATTATATAAAAAAATTTCCATCCTTCAAAAGCAGAGGAGAGATACTTTCCCTAGGAAAAACAATGTTCTCAAAATCACATGTTTTACAACGTTGATATACTCTGTGATACAATAGAAATAGCACCGTATCTCTGTACGATGTTTCCCTTTGCGATATCTTCTACAATTTCGGTTTACTTTTTGCTTTAAGACTTGTTACCCACAAGACGGAGGAGGAGTCGGAGAACACAATCCCGGAGAGGTAATACCGAGTTGTGCTCTTGATTTTTCTATGCGTTTAAACGTTGCAACATCATTCCGAGTCAACGATTTTGGAACTTCCTTGTCTATATAAAATGGATGTTGTGCTGATTTTTCGGATGATACGGCATCGATCTTTGTGCAACAGCTCTCTTAACGGCATAGGCACGAAAATCCTCAACTGTTTGTAAGCATTGTAAGCAGGCTTGGAATACGTTGTTACAGAGTGGGTAATATGAAGAATCCAAGGGCTCTTATCCGATATTTTTTAATATATAACGAACAAGGAGGATTTTTGTATGAAAAAAATTCGATACTACTATTCATCGATGTCCAAGCAGGTGTTTCTTGTCTTGTCGATGCTTTTTGTTTTGGCTCGATTCGTTTTATTCTTGGAGGTCATCTTCTTTGATATCAACGGCTATGCCGGGCAATACAACATTTTTGCCAGCGTACTTCTCTACCTCGTCTACTTCCTGCCCCTCCTGTTCTTTTCTACGGGATATCGGTTTTTTTATACGCTCTACGACGAAGACAAGGTCACTTATTGCAACAGGCTTCTCAAAAAAGAAACCTCCCTCTCCTTTGCCTCTGTAGAAAAGGCGATCTTAGATAGGAAGGGGATCCACCTGTTTTGCAAGGGAAGGTCGGAGAGCGATCTTAGCATCCCCTTCTTTCGGTTCGGAGTGATCTCTCCAGCCGGTGCGGATGACTTCTACAAACTTCTCAAGCAAAAGAACATCCCCTTGGAGAAGAAGTTCACGATCCTTCCGGGTCATGAGCCTTCGAGAAGATGGAGGGGACTTGTCTACTCCTGCCTTGCTCTCCTCAGTTTGGCCTTGCTTACCCAAACCGTGGCTTTGGCAGTCTCCATCCTTAAAAAGCACGGTTAGATCAACAAAAGGAAAGCAAAAAGAAGTGTTTCGATATCCGGTTGCGACCACAAACATTTGTTGTATCTTCTATGAAGTATGATATCCACCACTCCAATACATCGTATCACATCGCTGTTATAGGCATAATGAAGTTTGAAAAACATTGATTTTACAAAGCTCCATAGTTTGTATGTCCAATAAAAAATCAAACTGTCCCCTCATACGACATTGCCTTTGTGCATATATGGTTCGTATGAGCGGGACAGTTTCGTTACAAGAATGGAAATTGCTGACAGAACTTCGCTACAAAGGCGATTCTTATACTATTCTTCGATAGAAGTATGGTTATATCTGTTTTGCAACCACGAAAATTCGTGTTCTCTTCTATAGGAGTTCAAATCGTTGATATCCATTATTCAAAGGAATAGCAGTATTAGACAAAATCCGTCTATCTCCTCATCACATCTCCTATCAGACGCAGAGCATTTTGATAACAGATCTTTTCAACCTCATCGTCGGTAAAACTCTTCCTCATCTCTTCGATCAGAGCAGGATAACCGCTGTAGTCCTTCATCTCGAGTTCCCCGCTGATTCCGTCGAAGTCCGAGCCGAGGCCGACCGCTTCGATACCCGCGTGCTTCGTCATATGCTCGATATGCTCCACGATCCTCTTATTGCTGCTGTATGATCCTTCGTTCTGCAAGAAGGCACTGTAATAGTTGACCCCGACAAGACTTCCGCTCTCTCCTATCACCTTGAGCTGATGATCGGTAAGGTTTCTCCTGTGAAAACAGAGCTCTTTGGCGCAGGAATGGGAGGCGACAAAGGGCTTGGAGGAGTGCTTTGCGACGTCGTAGAAACCTCCCTCGGAGAGGTGGGAGACATCTATGATCATCCCCTTTTCGTTCATCCGCTGCACCACCTCGAACCCAAAGCGTTTCAATCCCCTCTTGTTCTCTTCTTCGTCCAAGGTGCAGGGATAGCCGATGTCGTTCTCAAAATCCCAAGTCAGGGTGATAAGCCTTACTCCCTTGTCGAAGAGGTCATCGAGCTTATCGATCGAGTCCTTGATCACGAAACCGTCCTCAATCGTCAGAATGGACGACATCCTTCCCTTGGCACGGTTATCGAGGATGTCCTGCTTGCAGAAGGCGGGCTGGATGAGATCCCTGTTCTTATTCAATTCTTCCAAGTAGAATTGATACAGCTCTTCAAAAAAATCATAGGGATCCTCGGTCTTCATATCCTCCCTTGATATAAAAATTGCAAAAAACTGAGCCAAACCTCCCGCTCTTTTCATCTTCTCCAAACTGAGGTGACCATCGTTCTCCCTTAACGAGAACTTCTTGTCCCCTATATACCCCAAAAGACTGTCACAGTGCATATCGATGATCTTCATCGCAGACTCCTTTCTCTACTTTAGTTTTTATAGTTTTTGCGAAAAATTCTCTCCCATCCGAGCCTAATCCAAACCGTTCCAACATCTTGAAAAAACGTTTTGTACTGTCATCACTTATATCGACCGATCGTACAGTTTTGACCTCTCATACTACTCTTCGTTTAAACAGTTGACATCAACGGTTTTTATTTTTTAGCTCTGAAACGCTTTATTCTAACAACCCCAAGTCGGATACAACTGCCAAAAAAATTCGACGCTCCTATGCTTCAAAGTGTTCGACCTGTCAATTTTAATAGAGAAATTATACGATATCCCCCATGACACTTCAATCGCGACCGTAATTGTCAATGTCAAACCTCGGTATGTCAACATGGGCAAAAATTCACTTTTTTTGTCGTATCCCGAAACTCGAAATCCCTCCTTCTTCAAGGAATGTTCGACCTTTCTCCATCACTTTTTTCGAAATCTGACAAGATTATACCACAAAAGAACAAAAACAAATAATACAAGGAGGAACGGTGAAAAAAATCCATTTTTTTCGGGGTGTCACTGAAAGTCCTGAGATTTTGGCTTATAAATTGCTGTATAAAATAACAGGGATATCCCACAAACAACTTTAGGAGAACAGAGAGATGACCGATGACAAAATACAACTGGTAAGACTGTCGGACTTGGATCCCGACTTTATCATTGACTTGAGATATGCGCAAAGAAAAAATTTTTTAAATAAGGTGATCTATACTTCGAATGTCTGTTATATCAACAAGCATACTGCAAAACTTTTGATTAAAGCTAAGAACATTTTTCGCCATGACGGGTACCGGGTACGGATCTGGGATGCCTATCGTCCGATCCGTGCACAAAAAAAATTATTTGAGCTCTTCCCGGATACCGACTATGTCGCAAAACCTCCGGATATGTCCAAGCTGACCTCCTTCAAGCCTTCCCATATGAACGGAATGTGCGTGGATCTAACGCTTACCGATATGTACGGAAACAATATCAAAATGCCGACGGAGTTTGACGATTTCTCCCGGAAATCGTCCATCCTCTATCCCTTTACTCCCAGGGAAGAAAAAAACAATGCCCTGTATCTGAAGTTTGTGATGGAGGGTTGCGGATTTGAATCCTATGAAAAGGAATGGTGGCATTTTGAAGATACCTGTACACCTCCGGTTCCCTACTCGGATCTGGAATTGTGACGGGCAAATATATCAGTAGGAACTTTGCTATTGTCCAATGTACCGACTACCACAAAAAACACTGTCCTTACCCCGAATTTCGACAGGAAGGATATTACAGTGCTCAAGAACTTCAACTGCGTTTCTTCTTAGATGATTCAATCTATATTCTTAGAGCCTTAAAACAATAGCAAATCCTTATACAAGCCCTTCGTCGCCACGTCCTCATCGCGGTACGAAGGGCTTTTTTTACGATCGGACAATTGTCCTTGCACGGTTCTCGTAGTATAATAAAAAAAATTTCAAGAACAAACTGATATCTTATCGCAATTGTACCGGCATTCCGATTAGATCAAAGCACCGACAAAAAACATATGCCTCTCAACAGGCGTTCACAACCGGTATAAGCTCGATTTCTTTCAGGTAACGTTGTTGATTCGAAAAGAAGCGGTATAAACAGGGAAGAGATGCGAGGATCGGTTCAAACGATGTTGCCTTATACTGTTTCCCGATAGAAGTGTGGCGATATCTGTTTTGCTACCATGAAACTTCGTTTTATCTTCTATGAAGCACAACTGTTGATATCCATAACTCAAAGGAATGGCAGTACGATATTGTTTTTGTGTGATCTTTGATATACTTATCTAAGAAAGGAGAATTCCTATGAACAAACTTCATCTGGCAAACCTGCCCACTCCCATTCAAAAGCTGGAATGCTTGTCTAAAGAAACCGGAGTTGATATCTATCTCAAACGTGATGATTACACAGGTCTGGAAATCAGCGGAAACAAGGTCCGAAAGTTGGAATATTCATTTGCCGAAGCGATCTCCCTAGGCTGTGATCATGTGATTACCTGCGGAGGGATCCAAAGCAACCACGCAAGGGCCACCGCAATGGTCGCAAGGAGGCTGGGTATGAGTTCCACCATGGTCTTGAGAGGAAAAGAAGAGGACAGCCATGAGGGAAATCCCTTCCTTTCACGGATGATCGGAGCCGAATTTTCGTTTATCACTCCGGAAGAATACCGAGATGAAAGAGAAGCGATTATGAAGGGCATTGCCGAAGATCTCAGAAAAAGGGGGAAGAAGGCTTATATCATCCCCGAAGGAGCTTCCAACGCCGTAGGTTCTCTGGGCTACCGAAACGCCTATGAAGAAATCCTGAGTCAGGAACGGGAGCTCGGTCTCGACTTCGACCGGATTGTTCTGGCGGTAGGTTCGGGAGGAACCTTCGCAGGGTTGAACTACGCAAACCTCGAAAGCGGAAAATCTCTTCGTATTACGGGCATCAATGTCTGCGACGATGCCGATTTCTTCAGACGTAAGGCAAAGAGCCTCATTGATGAAATGAATTCCTATACGAAGAAGGATATTTCGGTAAGAGAAGAGGACCTCCACGTGATAGACGGCTATGTAGGCCTCGGTTACGCCATCAGTCGGGAGGAAGAGCTCAGATCCATCCTTCATGTGGCAAGGACGCAAGGAGTCATCCTCGATCCGGTCTACACCGGAAAAGCGATGCACGGCCTTTTGGAGGAAATCAAAAAGGGCTGCATGAAATCAGGAGAAACGATATTATTCGTTCATACGGGCGGTATGTTCGGATGGACGAGGGAAAAGATAAACCAATTGGAAGAACTTATGTAGTTTAGGAGAATCAGAATACTATGAACGTAAAAGACATCATTGATGCCATCTATCCCGAGATCTTGGAACTCCGAAGGGATTTTCATCGTTACCCCGAACTTTCGGAATATGAGGAGAGGACGGCAAGGAAGGTGAGCGAATTTCTGTCAGCTCACAATATCGATCACATAAACAAGGTTGCCGGACACGGAGTTGTGGCGACAATCCGAGGAACAAAGAAGGTGTTGAAAAAACCGAAGTTTTCCGTTATCGCCATCCGTGCCGATATGGATGCTCTTCCGATGGAGGAGCTGATCAATACCCCCTTCAAATCTTTGAACAAGGGAGTCATGCACTCTTGCGGCCATGACATCCACACAGCCGTACTTTTGGGGACGGCAAAGATACTCAAGTCTTTGGAAGAAGAGTTCAGCGGAACGATCAAGCTCTTTTTTCAACCTGCGGAAGAAACGGTAGGAGGAGCAAAGTATATCATAGAAGAAGGTCATATGGAAAATCCTCATGTTGAGGCCGTCATCGGTCTTCATGTCAATCCCTTCCTTGAAACCGGAAGTGTGGAATTTCGCTACGGAAAGATGAATGCGACCTCAAGCGAGTTCGAGATTACGGTGGAGGGCATCTCCTGCCATGCCGCCTACCCTAACACGGGAATCGATCCTCTTCTTCCCGCCTGCCAGATCGTAACCTCCTTCCAGAGTATCCTCAGTCGCAACCTTGCCGCTACAAACTCCGGAATTATAACCGTGGGAGAGTTCCACTCGGGAACCAAGACCAATATCATTCCTTCCTTTGCCAAACTTACGGGAACGATGAGAGCTTTGGACGCACAGACAAAAGACTATATGTCAAGACGGATGGAGGAAATCGTCGATTTTACGTGCAAGTCGTTCGGAGCTTCATCCTCCATGTTTTTCAAGGACAGCTATCCCGCTCTGGTCAATGACGATGACATCGTTCATATCTTGGATGAAGTTGCCCGGGAGCACTTGGGAAAAGACAAGATCTCCTATATGCAGGAGCCCAGTCTGGGTGCGGAGGACTTCTCCTTCTTCTGCGAGGTGGCAAAGTCCGCCTACTTTACCATAGGAGTGAAGAAACAAGGCGTACAGGAACCCTTTCCCCTTCACAGTCCCTACTTTGATCCCGATGAGGAGGCGATGAAGACAGGGATGCTGATGGAAGTCGAGGGAGCCTTGAGATTGCTTGGGGAATAGAAATTGTAGTAAGATAAGAGTATCAATAGAAACAGAAAGGAGTTCTCTATGAAACTTTATGGAAGTGACCTGTGTCCCGATTGCCCTCCGGTGATTGAATATTTTAAAAAAAATCCGTCGAGTTTGAATTTGTCAACATCACGGAATCCATGAAAAACCTCAAAGAATTTACCGCTCTGAGAGATCACAGGGTGGAGTTTGAAGATGCACGCAAAAACGGCTATATGGGGATCCCCTGCCTGCTGACCGATGAAGCTGTCATCTTCTTTGAAGAAGATATCTTAAAAAACTTCTGATTTTGCAGGATATTCCTTCCAAACTCGATAGACGAATACAAAACAGACAGAGGGATACTATGCTCTTCTCCGATAGAACGAACGGAGATACAGATGATGAAAAAAAGGTTGAAGGAGGATATATCCGCCTGACAAATGTAATAGGTCTGTTGTCTATTACATTTGTCAGGTCGTGAAGTTTGAATTCCGAGATTACTCAAAACGTTTTCGGTAAATATAAGTCTGTTTACCTGATATGTTAAACGGAGAATAGTATAAAAGAGCCTTTCGGCTCTTTTTGCTTTGTCTACAATATCGTTTTCAAATAGGTTGCGATTCCGTCCTCATCATTGCTTCCGATAACGAGATCCGCTACCTCCTTTACTTCGGGAACGGCATTTCCCATGGCAATTCCATATCCTGAAGATACAATCATTCCGATATCTGCATAATCATCTCCAAAAGACATAATATCCTCATATCCGAGAGTAAGATATTTACAAACTTCTCCCATTGCTTTTTCCTTAGTTATGCCTCTTTTTGTATATTTGTACCAATGACCGTCAGAAAAACGAAGACTGTCGCAGTGCAAAAACTTCTTCTGCAACTTTTTGGCAATTTCTTCATCGAAAATTTCGACACATATCTTGAGAGCTTCTCCCTCAAAATCTCGGTAATCGGTCCATATGCTGTCACCCCAATTTTTTTGAGAGGTATTCGGATCTACCTTATAATTCCAATAATGCGATTCGAGAGTATCCACGGTTATCTCACAGCTTCTCCCGCAAAGTTCTATGATCTGTTCGATCATCAAACGGGTTTCTTTTACGGAAAAACATGCTTTATAAATACATTCCTCTCCTTTTTTTACAAGAGATCCCCCGCTTGCAATAAGAATATCCGGTTTCAAATCCTTTAAAAAACACAGGGTGTTTTTTTCACTTCTTGAGGTTGAGATCCCTATTAACGTGCCTTTTTTTCTTATTTCCCGCAGTATGTTCAACGTGAAATCCGAAATTGTTTTATCACTTTTTAACAGTGTTCCGTCCAAATCAAACAGCAGTAACTTTGGCAACATTGCTATATCCCTACCCTTCCGGTTTCCAAATACAACTTTCAAAACGTAGATTTTTTGTATATTTCATTTGTCAAGTTAAGAAAACACCGCATAATTCAAAACATCATTGTAACATCACTTTTAAAGGGATACTGAATTTCTTAAAAGCATTGATTTGACAGAATTCTATTTTTTACAAATCCATAAGAAAATCAAAATGTTTTCTTTAGGCGGTATTGCCTTACGAAGCAGTTCTTAAAGACAGGAGTTTATTTCATCATTGATCCGTTAAAGTTTGGTGCTGATCCCATACTTCTTGCATTTTTCATAGTAGGAGGACTTGGAGATAGCCAGTTCTTCCATTACTTTTAGGGAATCGTTGTTATGGATGCACAGACATTCTCTCAATATCCTCTCTTCCTCCCTTTGGAGCCGTTCTTTCATCGTCATCGTCCTCTCACGCTCGGCAATATTGATGTGCTCGGGGTGAATGAGTTTGGACTCGCAGAGGACGATGGAGCGTTCGATGACGTTTTCGAGTTCTCTTACGTTTCCCGGCCAATGATAGTTCGCCATCTTTTTGAGTGCTTCCCCGGAAAATTGTTTTTCTGCGATATGATATTGCTCGCACAATCGACGCAGGATCTGTTCGACCAGGAAGTAGATGTCGATCTTCCTCTCTCTCAAGGGAGGAATCTCAATGGGAAATACGTTGATACGATAGAAGAGGTCTTGGCGAAACCGTCCCTTTTCGACTTCTTCGGCCAAATTTTTGTTGGTTGCGGTGATGATTCTTACATCGACCTTGACGGGTTTGGAGGATCCTACCCGATAGATGACCTTGGTCTGGAGAGCTTGGAGAAGTTTTGCCTGGATCTCCGAAGGCAGCTCCCCGATCTCGTCCAAAAACAAGGTCCCTCCCCTTGCCACTTCGAAGTAGCCCGCCCTTCCCTGAGGAGAAGCTCCCGTAAAAGCCCCTGCGACATAGCCGAACAGCTCGCTCTCAAAAAGTGTGGGAGCGATCGCATTACAGTTGACTTCGACAAAGGGTGTGTCGGAAGACGCCAAGTTGTGAATCTCGCGCGCCAGATAAGACTTTCCCGTTCCGCTCTCTCCGGTGATAATAACGTTGAACCTCGTCTTCGAAGCCTTGTAGGCGAGGTATTTGATGTGCTCAAGAGAAGGACTCCTTCCGACAAAACCGCTGAGTACATCTTGAGGGAGGGAGGGTTGAGCCTTCTCATGCACCTTATAAGTCTGTTCGATCTTGTCGATGATGCTGTTTCTGTCTTCCAACATCTTCTCCAGCTCCGCTGCATCCTCAAGGGCAATAAATAGCCCGTTGATATCCCCCTTCTCGTCCTTGGAAGAGATAAGGGAACATAGGAAGAGTTTTTTGTTGATCTCGTAGAGGCAGTCCCTCATCGACGGTCTCCTCGCCTCCATGACATCTGCGATCTTATCGGTAAGTTCACTGGGTTCGAAGACATCGAGGAGATGTTTTCCTATGACGGGAAGACGGTTGGAGTTGTTCTTCTTTTCCAAAAACCTTCTTCCTCTGAGGAGATAGGCGATCTCTTCTTTTCTTGTACTGTAGCCCGGCAGTTGAAAAAACTTGATCTTTCCGCTTTTGCCATCAATGGCGACCATATGTCCGATCGAGCGATAGAACCTCATCTCGTAGTTTCTGTCATTGACGCGGATGGTGATGATCTTCTTCTTCGGATCGATACAAAGATGCAGATCAAAGCCCAGGTAGTTCATCTCGAGTTTGAAGGGAAGGCTCAATTGACGTTCCCGAATGTATTTGTAGACAGGCTTTACATTCTGCGTTTTGTAGACGCCTGCCACAAGGAGCATATCTCCTTTTTTGATCTTAGGATCTTCGAGATTGAGGATTTTGAGATCTTCAAGGTTCAGTTCTCCGTCATCGGCTCCCAGTTCGTTATCCGCTATGAGGACGATGTCCCCTTCCTGTAGATAGCCTTCTTCATGGGTGTGGTTTTTGTTGTCAAAATGGATGCCGGTCATCTCTCTCGCCCTGCGATTACACAGGAGAATCTTTCTCTCTTCGTTGAGGTAGATCAGTCCCATGGAGAGGTTGTCGGTCAGCTCCTCGATCATTTTCATCTTTTCGTTCATCTTCTGTCCTTTCCCAAACTATTTGAGAGAACAATACTCCGGAGTCTCTACTTGACAACAGGTCTATCATCTCTCTGAAAAAATTCATAACTGATGTTTCGCATAAAATCATTGACCCTGTAAATGTCGGCATCCTTGGAAAAGATCGACAAAATAAAGGGGCGTTTTGCATAGATGATCCCGACATCGTTCGAGATTCCGCTGTCTTCTCCCGTCTTATGAGCTACCTGTATCCCCTGAGGCAGTCTCTCCTTGATTTTGTGATTAATCTGTTGTTTGGAGAGGATCTCGAGGATACTATCACAGGCATCGACATTCAGGATCCGCCTTCGATAGAGTTTTTCAAGCAGGATACCCATATCAAAGGCTGTGGTTTGGTTTTCGATCCCTTTCAAGGAGGCCTCTTCATCGAAGAGGAGACGGTTGATCAAGGTATCTCTAAGATTCATCCGATAAAAGAGTTCGTTGAGGACCTCCTGTCCGCAGTAACGGATAAGGAGGTTGGTCGCGGTATTGTCACTGATAGCGATCATCAATCTGCAAAGGGTCAAAATATCGACTTCGATCTCTCTGCTGAACGAGTTCAAAGCACCGCAGCTCGGCAACTTGTCTTCTTCCCTGACAAGAAGGGTGTCTTCCAGGCTCAACTTCTTTTGGAAGGCGAGCCAAAAGACCCCGACGAGAATAGGAAGTTTGATCACGCTTGCAGGGATAAACACTTCCTTCTCGTTATGGGAATACACTTCTTGAGTTACAAGATTTTTGTAATAAAATCCGATATTTTGATCCAAAGATCCTATCCTAAGTCTAAGGTCTTGCATAGAAATACCTCCTCGATAAATGAGTAATACGGTGATTCGATCAAAGCATAAACAGAGGCCTCTTAAGCAGAAGGTTTTGTAACTTTTTCTCTTTGATTTTTATTATACTACAAATCGGTTTGTATAAATATAAATAATAAACAATATATAGTAGTAGTAGTAGGCACTGTGGATAAGTGGATAAGTAGGTAGGACGCGGAAGGACGGATGAAAAAGAATTCGAATTTACCTGTGGATAAGATTGAGAGGAACGGGAGCGTTTGTGGATAAAGAAAGGGTGGGTGATGGCTTCGGATCTTATGTAAAAGCATTGAAATACCAAGAAAGAATATACGAGAAGAACCCCGAGTCGGGGAGGTTTTTTCGGGAAGGTACGAAAAAGAAAGAGGACTTGCAAATTGTTAACAAACTAACAAGAAGAAGAAAAAATGAAGGAAATCCGTCAAAATTCTCAAGGGAGTACCGGACTTTTGCCGTTGGTTTCGAGAGTGAAGTAATCACGCGAAACCAACGGTTTGTGTATAGTATGAACCTATAAGAAGACCGGTCATGCGGCTTTATGTGTCAGTCCTCTAGGAGTTATGGATGTCCTTCTTCAACTGCTCGATCAGCTCCCTTGTTTTTTCATCAGTGGAGATCTCGTTGCTTATTTTTTCGCAGGCATGGATGACCGTAGTGTGGTCCCTGCCTCCAAACTCACTGCCGATCTTGGGAAGGGAGAGAGGAGTAAGTTCCCGGCAGAGGTACATCGCGACCTGCCTGGGATAGGCGATTTCTCTTTTTCGGGCTTTGGAGCTGAAATCCTCGACTCTTACCGAAAAGAAGTGAGACACCTTTTCCTTTATGAGGCCGGGGGTGATCTCGACGTTTCGGTTGATGTCGAAGATATCCTTGAGTGCTTCCTTGGCAAGTTCGTAGTTGATCTCCTTCTTGGTCAGATCCGCGAAGGCGAAGATTCTGGTCAGGGCACCCTCCAGTTCTCGGATATTGGATTTGATGTGCTTGGTAATGTACTCGATGACATCGTTGGGTACTTCCCTGTTTTCCGCCTGAGCCTTCTTGCGCAGGATGGCGATTCTTGTCTCGTAGTCCGGAGATTGGATATCGGCGATCAGGCCCATCTCGAACCTGGAACGCAACCGGTCCTCCAAGGTCCTTATCTCCTTGGGAGTGCGGTCACTGGAGATGATGATCTGTTTGTTGGCTCCGTGGAGGGCATTGAAGGTATGGAAGAACTCTTCCTGGGTCCCTTCTTTTTCCGCAATAAACTGGATGTCGTCGATCAGAAGTACGTCGACATCTCTTCTATACTTGCTTCTGAACTCTTCGTTGGTATCGTCCTTAATCGAGTTGATCAGCTCGTTGGTAAAGGTTTCGGACGAGAGGTAGAGGATCTTGGCATCCTTGTTTTTGGAAAGGATGTGGTTTCCGATTGCATGCATCAGGTGGGTTTTGCCAAGTCCTACTCCTCCATAGATAAAGAGGGGGTTATAGGCCTTGGACGGAGAGTCCGCAACCGCGATGCAGGCCGCATGTGCAAATTGATTGCTCTTTCCGATGACGAAGCTGTCGAAGGTATATTTCGGGATGAGGGTAACGTTGTTGGAGAAGCTCTCCGAACGCTTTTCCTCCGAAGAGTCCTCTTCCATCTCTTCCACGGAAGTGATGAGCTTGAGTTTGACCGTGCGGTTGGTCTGCTTGTCACAGATCTCCTGCAAGGGCTTCAAATGAGTATTTACGACAGTTTCGTAGATGAAGGAGCCGTCAGCGAGCAAGATAAGACAGTTGTTTTTTATTATTAAAGGATCCAAACGCTCGATAAAGGTCTCGAAGGAGTGTTTGGAAGGAGCTTGGGCTCGATATGCTTCTTTGATTGAAGTCCATAAGTCAATAACGTTCATTGGTTCCCCCTAGTGTAAAAATTCATTTATCCACAAAAAACATCTTGGACAGACACAGAGCTCATTGTCAAAAAGACCCTGTGGCTAAGTATGGGAATAAGATCCCGATCCTGTGTAAAGAGATGTGGATAAACTTGATCTCGGATATAAAGAAATCAGTTGTCCATAGCTTGTGGATAACACTTCAAAAAGATAGATCTCTGTCATTTGATAAGAAAAAAATAAATCTTATCCACATACTTATAAACACAATGTGGATAAAGTGGACAAAACTTTCAAAGTTATCCACATGCAAAAATAATATAACAAAACTTGGAAAAAACTTCAACATAATCTTGTGGATAAATTTAAGAAATCATTCACAAGGGGAGAGAAATTGGAGGTAAGGTTGGAAGAAAAATATTTTTTTAACAAATATAAAACTATTTGCCTCTTTTTTCTTTTTGTAAAGCTCATATCTCCAATATCAAAAATTGTATCGATACAATCGGATAAATTTTGCCGATATCCTGTTCAAATTCGTTTAATAACTTATAATAGTAGATAAGAAACGGAGAGTGGGGATAAAAGAGAAGGTAAGGGTTCGAGTAGGGTCCGTATCCTCGCTGATAAAAACGGAAAAGGAGAATTACAGAGATGAAAAAACAAAAACAGGATGTAAGAGATTTGGTTTTAAGTGCTCTTCTGATCGCACTTGTTACGGTGAGTACGATGTCGATCCAGATCCCCGTTCCGATGACCAGCGGGTATATTCACTTGGGAGACAGTATGATCTTTTTGGTCGCGATCTTCTTCGGCAGAAAAAAAGGGCTGATCACCGCAGGAGTAGGCTCGATGCTTGCCGATATTTTTTCGGGTTATGCACACTGGGCTCCGTTCACCCTCATCATCAAGGCCTGTATGGGTTATGTTGCTGGAAGCATCGCCTTTCGTAAAGAAGAGGGAGGAGCGTTTTTTTCAATCCGACTGTTTACGGCTCTGATTGCAGGAAGTTTGGTGATGGTAGGAGGTTACTTTGTGGGAGGTTCGATCCTGAAGTCGAGTATGATCGTAGCTCTGCAATCGGTTCCGGAGAATATGATCCAGGCAGGTTTGGGAGCGGGAATCTTCCTTGTTGTAGGTAAGGCATTCGATAAACTCTCCCTGCAAAGGTATTTTGAGAAGAGAGCTTAGGCTTTAGGGTCGGATCCGTTCCCTCTCAAAAAGAGGTGTTACCTCTTCTTTTACGGAGAAAAAAGGGACAAGCTTCTTTTTTTGCAACAAGGGATCCTGTAGGGCGGTTTTGTATGGAAGGCGGAGGAAAAAGATAAGACCTCTCTTTCTGTACTGCTATCCGATTGAAATACCCGGTTGTAGGACTCCGGAAGGTTTGAGGAGTTGAAGAATACGGTTGCAGGATACAACAACGAAAAAGAGAAGAGTATGAAAGAGGAAAAGATAAAAAAAATTCTTGACATATTACAACCGCGGACTTATAATACCTCTATAATGTAAAAATGCGGAATTTGACTTTAAACCAAGTTCGTATTTTGGAAAAGGAAGGCGGTGGATAGAATGAAAAGAACGTATCAACCAAAGAAGAGACAAAGAAAAAAAGTACACGGATTCAGAAAAAGAATGCAATCTCCGACCGGAAGAAATGTACTTAGAAGAAGAAGAGCAAAAGGTAGAAAAAGACTATCTGCTTAATAAAAAGGCCGCTCAGTGAGATGTGGCCTTTTTTTTTCACGTTTTGTTAACCGAGGTCGAAAGATGGATTTTTCAAGTTTAAAGAAGAATGAAGAATTTAAGAGGGTGTATCACAAGGGCAAGTCTTTTGCAAACAGGCAGTTTGTTCTCTATTATTACAAGAACGGAACAGAGAGCAGCAGGGTAGGTTTTTCCATTTCAAAAAAATATGGGAAGGCCGTCGAGAGAAACAAACTTCGCAGGAGGCTCAAGGAGATTCTTCGCTTGATGCAGGGAGTTCGAGAGGGCTATGACTTTGTATGGATCGCCAGAAGCGGCGCGAAGGAAGCCGATTACAAAGAATTGAGACATTCCGTAAAACATTTATTTCGAAAAACGAAGATGATGAGATGACAAAGATACTAAAAAAGATTATAATAGGCTTGATACGGGGATATCAGCTGTTCATATCTCCGATGAAGCCGCCGAGCTGCAGGTTTTGTCCGACTTGTTCGGCCTACAGCATAGAGGCGATTGAAAAACACGGAATTCTTAGAGGCGGGTATCTGGCAGTCAGGCGAATATTGAAGTGCCATCCCTTTCACGAAGGCGGATATGACCCGGTTCCTGAAAACAACAGAAAAACATAGGAGGTTATCAGCTTGACAACTGCAATTGCAAATCTACTGGGGATGCTCTTGAAGCTACTCTACAATCTTGTAGGACATTACGGAGTTTCCATTATTCTATTTACGATCATCGTAAAACTGGCAACCCTTCCCCTCACCTTGTCACAGAACAAGTCGATGATGGAAGTGAACAAGATCCAGCCCTTGATCCAGGATATTCAAAAAAAATATCCCAACGACAAGAACAAACAGGCGGAGCTTACTTCCAAGCTGTACAAAGAGCACAATGTCAACCCCATGATGAGTTGTCTGCCCCTGTTGATCCAAATGCCCATCCTATTCGGACTGTTCAAGGTCTTGAGAGATCCCGTCCTCTACGTGTTCGGGACACAGGCGCTCTACGACGCTGCCGACACGGGTTTTCTCTGGCTTGAAAACCTCAAGAACCCGGATGTCATTATGGTGGGAGGATTTGCGGTACCCTTTATTTTCCCTTTGATCGCAGCCCTTGCTCAGTTTATAGATTCCAAGATGATGATGGTAAAACACGAGAAGAAGAAGGAAGGCAAGGCACCCGAAAAAGAAAATCCGGGAGAAGGGATGCAAAAGTCCATGACCTATATGATGCCCCTGTTTATCTTTTACTGGGGACGTCAATTTCCTGCCGGGCTGTCCATGTACTGGGCGGTATCGACACTGTTTTCTATTGCACAACGTAAGGTAGTGGAAAGAATGACACTTGCCAAAGAAGAAGAAAAAATTGTCAGTGGAAGGAGAAAATAATGATGAAGTCTGTTGAAACGATCGGAAAAACAAAAGAAGAAGCAATCCAAGAAGCCATTTTGCAACTCAATGTGACAAGAGACAAGTTGAAGATCGAAGTGATCGAAGAAACCTCGAAGTTTTTGGGTTTGTTCGGTTCGAAAGAATGTAAGATCAGGGCTACCTTGTTGGAAGACACCAGAGCCAAAGACGCTGCCGATGCCTTCTTAAAAGGCTTGTTTGAAGTATCCGGCCTCAACTGCAGCTTCTCCTTAAGCAAAGATGAAGAAGAGGTCCTGCATACCAAGATCGAGGGCGAAGATGCGTCTTACCTCATCGGAAGAAGGGGAGATACCTTGGATGCACTTCAACTTTTGACTAATTTGGCAGTGAACAAGGAATTGGAAGATTATCAAAGGGTGATGGTCGATGTGGAAGACTATCGTCAAAAGAGGGAAGAGTCTTTGACGAACTATGTCAAGAAGATGGCTCGTCAGGCGGCAAAGCAGAGAAGAACCATCAAGCTCGACGCGATGAATCCCTATGAGAGAAGGATTGCTCATTCCGTCTTGCAGGACGATCCCTATGTAACGACCTACAGCGAAGGCAAGGAGCCTTATCGCCGAGTTGTAATCACCTTGAAGAAATAAACTAAAAAACAAGCGAAAAATCCGCCAGTTTTAATGCAGGTGGATTTTTGTTTTTCAACCAAGCTATGTTTTCTCTTGGGAGCAGGTTATCATTTTTCTCTTTCGCTTTTCACATGTATGCCTGATATTAATTACTATTATCTATTAAAATTGTCTGGGTGAGAAGTTTGAATTCTACAATCACTCAAAGCGTTTCTGGTAAATACATATTTCTGTTCATCTGACATTTTAAATGGAGAATAGTATAAAATCATCTCATAGGTATCGAACCTGGAATCAACGGACAATTTTAAACGACATACCGATTACTTTAATTTAAGCAACAAGATGGAAACTCCTTACCGGATTAAGGGACATTAAACATAAATATATTTGTAGTAGGTTTTAGTGCGAGTAGGGGAGGAGGTATATACTTAGAATTTTTAAATAGCAAATCAATATCTAAATAAAATAATATATTGATGGAATTGACAGGACGGATTCTTTGTGATAGGATGAAAACAAATAAAAAATTCATAATGAAAGTTTGGCTGGTAGATAAACTTGTACTAATCAAAAGTTTTTTTCGAGATTGGAAAAAGCTTATTCGATACTAAGAAGGGTTTATTTTTAATAGGGAAGACGGGTGAAATTCCCGCGCAGTTACCTCTGCCGTAACGAGGACGAAGAACAAAAACCACTGTTTGAAGCAACGGGAAGGTGTTCAAAGGATGAATCGGAGCCGGAAGACCTGCCTGTCAAATTGCTTTGTTCTTGGGATAAGAGGGTAAAAGCAGAAGCGTTAATCTAAGAGAAGGATGATGAAACACTCTTCGGTGTCCTATTCTTTGTGGGTATCGGACTCTTCACCGGATTCTGTCACTTAAGTCAGATTTTTCGTACAAGAGGACGGTTTCTTTTGTGAAGAAGATGGGCGGTTAGGACTGAGTCTCTTTTATTGTAATTCTTTAAAATCAAAATCGATATTCAAAATACTCTCGTTTTTCAAGGCGAAGAGTGTTTTTTATTGTATGGAAGAAGCTCTCAGCGGTTGCGGGAGAAGTCTTGTAGAGCTTCTTTATCCTAAAACGAAAGGAGATTATATAATGAAATCGAAGTGGAAAACTGTGTCTAGGAGGGTAATGGCACTGCTATTAAGTCTTTTACTGTTTTTTCCGAATTTTGTGTCACCAGAATCCTGGGCAGATGAGTTTTTAACAAGTATGGAGGTGCAGATGAGCCCTTTATCAAGTGCGGATGATTCGGAGGTTTCCAGTGGGGAAGATCCGGTGTCGGAATCGTCTGGGAATAATTCCGATACTAAGATACAGGGCAGCCTTCCCTTTGAGATTCGATACTATAAGGATGCAGATTGGCATGGGATTGAAGGGGGAAGGCTCAGCTTTGAAGCGGGAAAACGTTTTGAATTAAAGACGGTGTTTCTCGATCAGAGCGACGGAGAGCTTAAACACGCCTATGTTAAATTTGAACTGGACGGCCAATCGGTAGACAGCTATCCATTCAATGACAATGAAGTCTTGTATGCAAAGAGGGATTGGAACCGATGGAACAACGCTTGGATCCTCCAGGCAAAAAAACCGGGACAGGCAGTGATCAAAATTACGGTTCCGGATTATGAGCCTGTTGAGATCGTGGTGGAGGTTCAGGAAGTTCCTCCGAAGCAGGATGGGGAAAATCCTTGGGATATAGAAACAAAGCAGGATTTTGATTTTTTCCATACAGCTTCTGAAGGAGATAACAAACTTGGGGAGAAATGGTTGATCTACAAGCCTTATGAACAGGAGTATACACTTAAGGCAATTTTAGTAGAAGGAAAAGAGTATGATTCTTCCAAAGAGTGGACATGGAACTGGTCGATCCACAGTGAAGGTGTTACGGAACATACACCGGCGATTAAAAGAATTTCTTCCGATGAGGATACCTTTACATTTAAGGTTCTAAGACCAGGAGAAGAGACAATTTCTGTTTGGATGTCCAGTGAAGACGATGAGGAAGAATTTGAAGGCAGCATTGATATTCATGTCTTAAATCAAACTGCCGAGACAGATGAAATTGCTTTCTCATACAAGAAGGATGAGGATTGGATACCGATTCCCGCAACATTGAATCTGGACTATGACTTTGGGAATCATATTCATTTTCTTAAAGCTACAGCACCGAACTCAAAACTGATAGAGTGGAAGATTCCTCCTCAAACACAGGAAGGACTTCGACTTATTCGAGACGGTTCTGACACCTTGAAGTTTGAACTACTCAAAGCAGGAAGGTTTACGCTTACAGCTCGAGAGGGGGAAGCTCGAAGAAATATTGTAGTCAATGTTGAGAAGGCAGGGACGCCTCGTTTGAGATACCAGGTGGAAGGAGAATATACCCGCAGGGATATCGCCGAGGAAGGACTTCGTTTAACCAAAGACGGACAGGACGTTCTTGTATCGGTGGATAACGGTGAAGCAGGACTGCAGTATACAGCCGCTCCGGAGGGGATAATAGATGTTTCCGGTACCGATCTTGCAACCGTTCGACCCCGAGGTGTCGGAAAGGCGGTTCTGACAGTGACATCCCCAAGCGGAAAGGTTGCAGATATCGATGTGACAGTAACCGAAAAGCCTCTTACCGAGGTGAAAATCAGCCCTCGCAAAACCGAAATGGAGGTCGATGAGAAGCTTGTTCTGAATGCGGCAGTGGCTCATGCAGAACCGGGTACTGAGGTAACATGGAGTGTGGACAAACCGGAACTTGCAAGGATTGATGAAAACGGAGTTCTCCATGCTCTGAAGGAAGGTGCGATCGTCGTTACCGCAACGGTGGGGACCGCTTCCGACAGTATTCGGTTAGAGATCAAATCAACGGTATCTCCCAAGGTCTATTTCTTGAGCAAGTCGGGAGAAAAACGCTATCTTGACGACGAAGATACCATTACCTTGACTGTTTTAGACGAGGGAGAGTTCTATCTCGAAGGAGATAACGTCGAAGCAACTCACTGGCATGCGAAAGAGAAGTATTATTTGACGGAAACGGAGTATGCCTTCCATTTCTGGATTGATAAGTTCTCCCGATATCATCCACGTAAGGTCGGAGAAAAAGAAGCGGTTGTGACTTACAAACGTAATGGAAAACTTGCTACACGAAAGTTTATAATCAAAGTTGTTCCGAGTAAGATTGAAGAGATTAAAGCCTTTGTAGGAGATAGAGAGCTTACAATGGAGAATCCGATTCAGGTTCAAGGTTCCGAAAGAACATGGATCGTTGTAAAGGGAAGATTAAAGGGACAACAAGAATTCAGAGAGTTACCGACAACGGCATATTTTCTTAAAAATGGAGAAAACAAGCATATTATAGGGAACAGTTTTGCTCTTTGGAAACCGGAGACTTTTGAAATCAATGTCTTTATGAGAGATGATCAAAGTGTCGAAACAAGTTTTAGAGCAAGATCTACCTATGTTCCGGTAGACGGTTTCTTGGGAGAGGTACCGACGCTGTGGTATATGGACGAATGGAACAAGATGAACGGGAAGTTTAACGGAATCCGCTGGTATGAAAGCCTCGACAAGGGATATACATTGAGGGTATCGCCTGAAAATGCAAGCGTCCGGGACCTGAACTGGGAGGCGCTTACACCCGAGATTGCACAATATGATCCCCTGTATTCCAACGGAATCGTTCCCAAGAAACCGGGACTTGCCAAATTCCTCGTCAGCAGTGCGGACAATCCGAATGTCAAGAAGGAAGTTCAGGTGGAATTCCGTTACAAGACACCGCTTCAATCTGTGAGCGCCGATGAAAAATACGAAGTACAGGCGGGCAGGGTGAAGAATCTTGTCCTGAATGTCAAACCATCCAATGCATCGGAGCAGCGTTTCCACTGGAGCTACAGTGAAGAAGGCATCGTTAAGGTGACCGACACCGTGAACGTGGATTCCTCCAATGTGAATATTCCCAAGTGGACCACGCATTCGATGCGTTCCATCAGACCGGGAAGAGTAACCGTTACCGGAACTCCTTACGATCAGACACAGGGAGCGAAACCCGTCGTATTTGTCGTGGAAGTAAGAGGTTTGGGAGAAGAAAACACCATCAAGGATTTAAATGAGATTTTGGATTGGGCGCAGAATAAAATGTCTGTGATTACTGAAGAATATACTTCTTATGAAGAGACAAAGGACTATTGGAAGATTGCCGAAATCGGAAAACTCGGAAAAGAAATCAAACAAAAAGACTTGGATTATATTCACAAAGGTTTGTTTGAGGATGCAAAGATAACCGACGATGTGGCAATTTTGTCAAAATCCGTGTTGGCACTTCGTGCAGCCGGAATCGATCCCGAACAATACTATGGACAAAACTTGATCAGGAAACTGTGTAAGTCCAAGGTTCCTGATAATATTTACAGGCTTTCTCCTTATCTTTGGGCCCTGTCCTCTGACAGCTATTCGGTTCCATACCTCAATGAATGTATTGATGAAACCATAGCTCAAATTTTGTCGTTGCAGGACAATGCCACAGGACTTTGGGGAGGAGAATACTGGAGCGATACAACCGGTTTTGCCTTGTATGCTCTTGCTCCGTACTATGAGCGTGAAGAGGTAAAATCCGCTGTGGAACGTGCGGTTAACGGAATTTCAGAGAAACAGGATGCAAGCGGCTCCATTGCCGACAACTCCAACAGTCTGGTCATGGTAGCGGGAGGATTGTGGAGTTCGAATCCTGCATATTTGACGGATTCCAGATTGGTTAAGAACGGAAAAACCATGCTTCATGCTTTGAAAGAGTATGATGTTGCTTCTTCCTATGAGTTTTTATGGCAAAAAAATTCCGATTTTGGAAAACCGATGGCAACCGAGCAGGCGTATAGAAGTTTGATTGCATATTTTGCGGGAAACACCTTTGATTATAGAACAAGTTCCAAGCGAGGCATCGGAGATCTCGATGTTGATGCTGAGCACGAGAGAGAAAAAGTCGTTTTGAGAGAAAAACTTGAGGCGGTAGAATCTGTTCTGAGAGAAGAGTCCCTGTATGACGATGAACAGATCAAACAATTGAGTGAAGAAGCAAAAAAAGCAAGGGCACTTTTGGAAGATGGGACATCGACAAAAGAAGAGTTGAAACAAAAATCATCACTCTTGGAACGCCTTTTAAACTCTCTTCGTAAGAAAGAGATCCCGGGAGGCTCTTCCGAGGACGAAGGTATGATTACGGTACACTTTACTTTGAAGGGAATGGAAAAACAGGGAAGCAGTGAACAGATGTGGATTCCTAAGACAGAGTATAAGATCCCTAAACACAGTAAGGTTATCTACGTATTTGATAAGGCATTGAAACACAATGGTATCGACTATCACAATTCAGGAAACTATATTTCCAAGATTAAATCTCCGCTTGACAACGAGTGGTTGGCAGAGTTGGATAACGGAAAATATAGCGGCTGGATGTATACTGTTAACGGAGAACATGTGAAGTACGGTTTGGAAGAGTACGAACTCAATGACGGAGATGACGTGGTCTGGCATTATACCAACGACTATCGAAAAGAAGAAACACCTTCCGGCTTCGGTGGAGGCGGTTCGGGCGGTTCATCTCAACCTTCCCGGGAGGGAAGTGCGAAGGTCAAGGTCGAGCTGTCAAACGGTGTGGCAAAGCCTGTCTTGGACCAAAAGTTCAAGAATATGTTGGCCTTGAGTATCGAGGAAGTAAAACATCAGGAGAAACCGACCGTTTTTGTAGATCTTATGGGAACCAAGGGTGCAAGAGAGGTTCAAATGCAGCTGGATAAAGAGGTATTGGAAACTCTTACGAGCAGAAAGGAACTCGGATTTGGAATCAAGAGCGATCTTCTGACACTTTCCTTTGATCCCAAGTCGGTGCAAATCTTGGCACAAGCTCAGAAGGACGCAGGAAAGAACATTGAGATTCGGGTAGGCAAGGTAGACAATATTACGCAAGTTCTTCAGCGTATGTCGAACCAAAAACAGACAACGCCCCTCGGTGCAAAAGCACTTGAGGAAATAGAGGCAAAGATAGGAAAACGGCCTGTGTTTGAACTCAAGACGGGAGCGGGAAAAACAGCGATATCCGATTACAAGGACGGAAGCCTGAAAGTAACCTTCCCTTATAAGCTTCAGACAGGAGAGACCAAAGATAAGATGACGGTTTACCATATCGGAGAAGACGGCAAGCTGACACAGCTTCAGGATGTCGTTTATGATGCAGTGGCAGGGGAGATGACCTTCCGGACCAATCATCTTTCTTACTACGGAATTGGAGAAAAACAGGCTCAGGAAGAGCAGGCACCTATCAAAGAGGTTCCCGGATTCTCCGACGTGTCCGAGGAACAGTGGTATGCGAAGGCCGTCCATGCCTTGGCGGAGAAACAAATTCTCAAAGGACGTGAAGACGGAACCTTCCGACCGGAGGCGAATATTACGAGGGCGGAGTTTGTAACCATGCTGGCAAATCATGCCGGAGCAAATGTTTCATCCAAGGAAGAAGTCTTCGGTGATGTAGACGGAGAATCGTGGTACTATGCTCCCGTTGTATGGGCAAAACAAAATTCCATTGCGGCAGGAGACGGAAATTACTTTAGACCCGATGCACCGATTACAAGGGAAGAGATGGCGGTAATTCTGAACAACTATGCTGTTTATCATCCTGAATTGGAGCTTATGAAGGCAAATGACGCAATTGATTTCGCAGATGAGGCGAAAATTCATTCGTGGGCGAAGGACGCGGTGAAGACCATGCAGGCAAGCGGCATTATATCCGGAAAGGGAGCTAACCGTTTTGAACCTTCTGCAAAGGCCAACCGTGCGGAAGCGGCACAGATGATGTATCAACTGTTGCAAAAATAAAAAATGTTCGATAAGAATGCCTAATCGGGAAAAAGGGGATGTTATATGCAAAAAAGGCTCAAATCTACAAGGGTTGAACATTGTTCCAACAGTCAGAGAACTTGCAGATAAAACAGTTCAAACAGGTAGTAACTTCCTTCCCTTATTTTTCTCATGAAGGTTGTTAGGAGATATCAAAGACCTCGGAAGTCATCTTTCGGGGTCTTTTTATTTCCTCGGTATCATCGGCCGTATCGTTTGACCTCCATCGTTACTCAAGCAGTTTTTATACTATTGTTCCTTTGAATAATGGATATCAACGACTTGCACTCCATAGAAGAGAAAACGAATTTTCGTGGTTGCAAAACAGATATAGCCATACTTCTATCGAAGAATAGTATTATACTACTATTCTTTTGAATAGTGGATATAAACACTCTGTGATCCATAGAAGACAACATGGTTTTTCGTCATCGAAAAATAGATATATCCATACTTTTATTGAAAAATAGGATTATACTATTGTCTATTAGAATTGGCAGGTGGTTTAAAACATAGAATCCTCCAAATTGTTTTTTGGTAATAATATATTCTGTATATCCGGCGTTTCAAACGGAGAATAGTATTAATAACGAAATATTCGATTTCTCAAATATTTCAAAGGCAGAGTAGTAGGATATCCAAAAGACTTGATTTGTTGTAAAATAAGTATAATAAGAGGTGATGTCGAGAAATTCGACTTCTTCATACCTAAAATACATTGTTTTGATAGTCGTGGCAGACATCATCGCCTTTCTAGAGCGTGTCTACGCAATACTTTACAAAACGTAAAAAATGTGAGATACTCGTATAAAACAGAG
>NZ_JBHSHL010000018.1:0-9951 GCF_042652965.1 Filifactor villosus | reverse complement strand
CTCTGTTTTATACGAGTATCTCATATTTTTTACGTTTTGTAAAGTATTGCGTAGACACGCTCTAAATACTCCCACCAACGGCGGGAGAAAAAGCCAACGGAACTGCCGTTGAGTCGTTCTCTGGAAAATAAATTTGAAGGAGAATGATCTATGAAACAACAAATTATTTCAGAAGTGGTGCAGCAAATGCTGCCACACCTCGACAACGCACAAATGCAGCAGTTGCTAAAAGTTCTTGAAAACGCATTTTTTGGCTGTGAGATTACAGTGCGGACAGAAAAGAAAGATACAGACGATAACCCAAAGCTGATAGACGCTTTTGTTGCAGCAAAGCGGATTGAAGGCTGTTCAGAAAAAACGCTAAAATATTACCGCACAACCATTGAAACTATGGTAGCTTCTACAGACAAAGGTATTCGTCATATTCAGACGGAAGACCTGCGTTCCTATCTGACAGATTATCAGAGCAAGAAGCAGTCCAGTCGTGTGACGATAGATAATATCCGCAGGATTTTGTCTAGCTTTTTCTCATGGTTGGAGGACGAGGACTATATATTGAAAAGTCCTGTTCGCCGTATCCATAAGGTGAAAACGGCGACAAATATCAAAGAAACCTATACGGACGAGGATTTGGAGAAAATGCGTGACAGCTGCACAGAACTTCGTGACTTGGCAATGATTGATATGTTGGCTTCTACCGGGATGCGTATCGGTGAAATGGTTTTGCTGAACAAAGCAGACATAAATTTTAACGAGCGTGAATGTGTGGTTTTCGGTAAGGGCGATAAGGAACGCATCGTATACTTTGATGCTAGGACAAAGATTCATCTGCAAAACTATATTGACAGCAGAACGGATAATAATCCGGCATTGTTTGTTACTCTGCGTTCGCCGCATGAGAGAATTAAAATCGGCGGCATCGAATCTCGGCTACGTGAAATGGGTAAGCAGTTGGATATTCAAAAAGTCCATCCGCATAAGTTCCGCAGGACGCTTGCAACGATGGCGATTGATAAAGGAATGCCGATTGAGCAGTTACAGCAGCTTTTGGGGCATAAACGAATAGATACGACCTTGCAGTACGCAATGGTTAAGCAGAGTAACGTTAAGCTGGCTCACAAGAAATATATCGGTTAGGAAGGTGATAATATGCCAAAATGGGAAAAAATGACGGTTGGTGATTTGTGTGACACAATCTCGGACACTTACCGAGGTGATGATAAAGAGGTTGTATTAATAAACACCTCTGATGTATTAGAAGGAAAGGTGTTAAACCATCAAGTAGTTGAAAATAAAAACTTGAAAGGGCAGTTTAAAAAGACTTTCAAGGAAAATGATATTCTATATTCGGAAATTAGACCAGCAAACAAAAGGTATGCATTTGTGGATTTTGGTGATACAGATAATTATATAGCGTCAACAAAATTGATGGTGCTTAGACCACGAAAGGATGTTGTCCATCCACGATTTTTGTTTTCTTTTTTGTCGTCAAAATCAGTGCTTGAGGAATTGCAACAACTTGCTGAGACGAGATCTGGAACCTTTCCTCAAATTACATTTTCTTCTGAATTGGCACCAACATCGATAAATGTACCTGATTTGGAAACACAGGACCGAATAGTTGGGATTTTGGATGTCATTGAGAGGAAAATTAGTACGAATGCTGAAATAAACAAGAATTTAGCAGCTTAAAGGTCAAGGTTGGAAACGTCTATCTCACCAGACATCAGCTGCGGCAATAATGTATCTCGTAAATCAACAAGACGGGAAGTTTCAGTTTGTCTTTGCGAGATCGTTTCAAACATTGGAGCCACAGTCTCATGGAAACGAGTGAGTATATCCTTTGGAGGAATCAAAACAGAGGTATTCTTGAAATCTGTCTTATTAAATTTAGGTTGAGCAGATCCTCCTTTTATTCCCTGTATGAGCGCTTGGCCTTGGAGATACTTAAACCAAATATAAAGGTAGTAGCGTAAATGGTCGTCCTCTGGTCTAAGCATAATAATGTTATTTCCAAGGGTCATGCGACCATCCAGCTTCGGGCAGAGAAATACACTTCCCACATCACCAACATTGGAAATGACAATCTCTCCGCCATACAGGGTAGATTTGGATAAGAACTCATAAGAATGCTGGTCAACAAAAACTCCAAATGAGCCTGACTTCAAATCGGTGTTTCTGATGAAATAAGCATAGTTTGGCTCTTGATATAGGTTGACATTAGCTTTTAAAGACGCAAAGCTACCATTGGCCACATAGTCGGTTACGAGCATAGGCAAACTGCCAACCTTAACAACTGTGAAGTCCTCTGGTATTTCTCCAAACTCAGAGTTTATACGAGGGCTGTTAGGAGACAAGGAAAATGCAGAAAACCAAGAGCGAAATAACACAACAGCTTGCTCCTCTAAATTCTTGTTTACCATAGAAATATAACGAAAAATACAGGAGGTTGAACATGCCAAATTTATTTACAGAGGATACATATGAACAGGCAATCATTGAATTGTTTGAAAACATGGGCTATGACCACCTCTACGCTCCGGATTTTGATAGAGATTATACCAGTCCGATTCTGGATTCTATTCTGAGAGATAGTTTGGTGCGTATCAACCGTGGTCTGCCTGTAGAAGCTATTGATGAGTCACTGGCCAAATTGAAGAATTTTGATACCGGAAGCCTGCTGCAGAAGAATATGATATTTATGGATTATCTGCAAAATGGCATCACGGTTAAGTTCTTTGTGAAGGGCGAGGAGCAATCGTCGATTGTACGTTTGATTGATTATCAAAATATAAAGAGCAACTCTTTCTATGTGGTAAATCAGTTTACATTCCTTGAAAACGGAAATAACCGTCGTCCGGATATTATTCTATTTATAAATGGATTGCCGCTTGTTTTGATGGAATTAAAGAGTCCGGCGAAAGATGAAGTGGGAGCGGAGAATGCATTCCATCAGATTCGCAATTATATGCAGGACATACCATCTATCTTTTATTATAACGCAATCTGTGTAATTAGCGATTTGTCTACGAATAAAGCAGGAACGATCACTTCCGGATTAGATCGCTTTATGGAATGGAAAACAAAAGACGGTAATTACGAAGATACTGCGTATGCGTCCTTTGAAACTTTCTATGAGGGTATGTTCCAAAAGGAACGTTTACTTGATATTTTGAAGAATTTTATTCTTTTCTCAGGCGTTAGCAATAGTCGTTTCAAAGTATTAGCCGGATATCATCAATATTTCGCAGTCCGCAAAGCAATCGAAAAAGCAAAGGTAGCAACTAAGACCGACGGCAAGGGTGGCGTGTTCTGGCATACACAGGGCTCCGGTAAGTCATTATCTATGGTTTTCTATGCACATTTATTGCAGGATGCATTAGACAGTCCAACAATCGTAGTTATGACAGACCGTATTGATTTGGATGATCAGCTTTATGCACAGTTCTCACAATGCGCAGATTTTTTGCGTCAGACACCGGTACAAGCAGAGAGCAAGGAACATTTGAAGTCACTTCTTGATGGCAGAAGTGCGAATGGAATCATATTTACTACGATGTTTAAGTTTGAGCGTGGAGAGAAAGCTTTATCGGAACGTAGAAACATTGTTGTTATGGCAGACGAAGCACATCGTGGGCAGTATGGTTTTGATGAGAAAATCGTTATGTCAGAGAATGAAAACGGTGAAAAGGAAGCGCATACGGTAATTGGTAATGCCCGTGTTATTCATGACGCATTGCCGAATGCTACATTTATTGGTTTTACTGGTACACCGATCTCAGCTAAGGACAGAAATACTCGTGAGGTTTTTGGTGACTATATCGATGTTTATGATATGACACAGGCAGTGGAAGATGGCGCTACTCGTCCGGTTTATTATGAAAGTCGTGTGGTTCATCTAAAGTTGGATGAGAATACGCTGGCGTTAATTGATTCCACTTATGATGTCTTGGAGCAACAATCCGACGCGCAAACGATTGAGAAGAGCAAAAAGATGCTTGGCCAGATGGAAAGCGTACTGGGAGCAGAGTCTACGATTGAATCTCTTTGTGATGATATCGTTGAACATTATGAAAAATACAGAGCAAATCTTCTGACAGGTAAAGCTATGATTGTGGCGTATTCTCGTCCGATTGCAATGAAAATTTACCGCCGTATCTTAAAAATTAGACCTACATGGACAGATAAAGTGGGTGTGGTCATGACTGGCGGTAACAATGATCCAGAAGATTGGAAAGAGATTATCGGAACCAAAGCGCACAAGGAAGAACTCGCGAGGAAATTTAAAGATAATAACGATCCGATGAAAATAGCCATTGTTGTAGATATGTGGCTTACCGGATTTGATGTACCTTCTTTGGCTACCATGTATGTGTACAAGCCAATGCATGGCTATAACTTGATGCAGGCAATAGCTCGTGTTAACCGTGTATTCAAGGATAAAGAAGGTGGATTGATCGTTGACTATGTTGGAATTGCGTCAGCTCTAAAGGCGGCGATGAAAGAATATACGAAGCGCGATCAGTCTAAATATGGTGACATGAACATTGCAAAGATGGCCTATCCGAAGTTTCAAGAAAAGCTGCAGGTCTGCAAGGATTTACTGCATGGCTTTGATTTTAGCGGCTTTGTAGGTGGCTCTCCGCTTACAATGGCTAAGCTTATTACGGGTGGTGTAAACTTTATTCTCGATGTAAGTGTACCAGAAAGAAAAGATTTGTTCTTGAAGGAGGCTATGCTTTTGAAACAGTCTCATTCGCTTTGTTCCAGTATGACAACAGAACAGGAAAGGCATGAAGCAGCTTATATGGAGGCTTTGCGATCTACGGTTATTAAAATCACTTACGGTGGTACTGGTGGAAAGAGCCTGTCGCTTACCGAGATTAACGATCAAATCAATGAACTTTTGAAAGCGGCAGTACAGAGCGAAGGTGTCATCAGCTTATTTGACAGCAGCAAAAGTGGCGGTGAAAATTTCAGCTTGTTTGATCCGGCTGTCTTGGATGAAATCTCTAGAATGAAGGAAAAGAATATAGCTGTTGAGATTTTGAAAAAACTTATGGCTGAGCAGGTGGCCCTTTACAAGAGAACAAATGTGGTGCAGTCACAAAAATTCTCAGAAAAGATAGCGCAACTGATGAACTCTTATTATAACGGACTAATCACTAATGAAGAGGTTATTAAAGAACTTCTGAAAACTGCAGAAGAGATTGCAAATCTCTATAAGAATGGTCAGGAACTGGGGCTTTCACAAGAAGAACTTGCATTTTATGATGCCCTTACAAAACCAGAGCATATCAAGGATTTTTATAAGAATGATGAATTGATTGCTCTGACAAGAGAACTTACAGAAATGCTTCGTAAGAATCGCACGATCGATTGGCAGAAGAAAGAAACTGCTAGAGCGCAGATGCGTAAGATGGTTAAGCGACTCCTTAAGAAATATAAGTATCCGCCGGAAGACTATGATTTTGCAATAAGCACAGTAATTAGTCAATGTGAGCTTTGGACAGATAATGTGGAGCCACGAAAAGAGGAAAAGCTCTATAAATATATATCTGAAATAGAACTAAGCAAGGTAGCAGAGGATACGGTTTCTTACGGAGAAAAGAAGTAATGGAGGTGCGATATGGATGCACGTAAAGGCAATATCTATGAGATATTAAACGGAAATAAGCAGTTCTTGATTCCAGTTTATCAGAGATTTTATAGCTGGGATATAGATCAGTGTAAACGACTTTGGAACGATATTGTAGAGATGCAGAGAAAAGGCAAAGCTGGTCACTTTGTTGGATCTATTGTTAATATTGCTGAGCAGGCAATGCCAACAGGTGTTCAGAAATATATGATTATTGACGGCCAACAGCGAATGACTACCTTAACACTGTTTCTTCTGGTTTTGCGCGATTATGCAATAAAAAATCCGAGTGACACAACAATTAATGCTCGTCGTATAGATAATATGCTTCTAAAAAACGAGTATGAAAGTGGTGATGAACGATATAAGTTACTGCTGACTGAAACAGATCGAGATATTCTCATAAGCCTCGTTGAGGAAAAGCCAATTGCAGAAAGCACTAGATCAAGACTGATTGAAAATTACAATTTTTTTGCTAACAAGCTGGCTGATAAAGAAATTCGGCCTGCAGAGGTATACGAGTCAATTGGAAAATTACAGATTGTTAATATCACGTTAGACCGTACTGTAGACGATGCACAGGCAATTTTTGAAAGCTTGAACTCTACCGGTAAGGAACTTTCAGAATCTGATTTGATTCGTAACTATGTTTTGATGGGACTAGAGCCATCGGAACAAACTTATGTATATGAACATCTTTGGCGGCCTATGGAACAGCTGTTTATTTATGAAACACAAGGAACAGTAATGGATGCTTTCTTCCGCCATTACTTGACCATGAAACTTTCTCGCATTCCAAAGCAAGGACGTGTATATGAAGAATTCAAGTTGTATCATTTGAACTGTGAATTTGGAACTATCAGAGAATTGTGTCAAGATTTGCTTGATTATGCAAAATACTATACAAACATTGTATTCAAGCGAAATTCTGACACGGATTTAAAGAAGTTATATGAGGACATTATTGATTTAAGAATGGAAGTATCTTATCCATTCTTGCTGAAAATTCATCATGACTGCGTAGAGGGACTAATTACATCAGATGAACTGAAGGAAATTCTGAAGCTTTGTATTAGCTATGTTCTGAGACGTGCAATTTGTGAGATTCCGACCAACTCAATGAACAAAACATTTGCAACGTTGAAGAATTATATTAGACCAGATGATTATCTGAATTCTGTTAAGGCATTTTTCGTGATGCAGGATACTTATAAAGAATTCCCGGATAACGATAAGTTTGAAGGTGCATTTGAAAGCCGTGATATTTATAATATGCGTGCTAGAAATTATATTCTTAGTCGCTTGGAAAACTTTGAAAACAAAGCTCCAATTATAATAGAGAATTACACCATTGAGCATATTATGCCGCAGAACAAAAATCTTTCTTTTGAATGGCAAGCTGATCTTGGTGCTGAGTGGCAAGAGGTTCAGAAAAAGTATTTACATACAATTGGTAATCTTACTTTGACTGCATATAATTCTGAAATGAGTGACAGGCCTTTCTTGGAAAAGATGGATATGCCGGGTGGATTCAAAGAAAGTGCACTTAGGCTTAATAAATATGTGGTTTTGCAAAATAAGTGGAATGAAAAACATATCCAAGAGAGAGCAAACGAATTAGCAAAGAAAGCAGAATCTATTTGGCCATATCCAACTTTAACAGCTGCAGAACTTGCGCCATATCAAGTAGAAGAAAAAACAGTGCAGAAATATTCCTTGGAAACATATGATGTGAATGCTTTTACAAGAATACTATTCGAGTCTTTAGATAAGCGCATTATGAACTTATCTCCTGCAGTTAAGAAGGAATATAAAAAGTTGTATGTTGCCTATAAACTGGATACTAATTTTGTTGATATTGTTTTTCAGAAACAAAGATTGCGTATCTCGATTAATATGAAGTTTTCAGAGATTAATGATCCTAACGGTATTTGCAAAGATATTACCGGCTTAGGACGTTGGGGAAATGGCGATGTAGAATTGTTTATGGAGCATCAGGATGAATTAGATCAAATCATGGAAATTGTGAAACAATCCTTTGATGCACAGGCAGAATAATGATTTTGGGACGTTAAAGGAGGCATCCTATTTGAAAAAGAAAAAAGACGAAATCACAATCCGTTCCAGCGCAGCAGAATACTTAACCTATGTTGCCTCTGTTGGCGATCAGCAAGACAGTATTGAGATGCGCTATGAGGATGAGAATATATGGCTGACACAGAAGATGATGGCTACATTGTATGATGTGGATGTTCGTACAATCAATGAGCATATTAAGAAGATTTATTCTGATTCAGAGCTTGAGGAAGATGCAACTATCCGGAATTTCCGGATAGTTCAAACTGAAGGTTCACGTCAGGTGACTCGTAGTACGAAGCATTATAATCTTCAAATGATTATTGCGGTCGGATTCAAGGTGAATAATGAGCGAGCTGTACAATTTCGTAAGTGGGCCAATGGCATCGTTAAGGACTATACCATCAAAGGGTGGGTCATGGATGATGAGCGACTGAAAAATGGTGGATCCGTACTTACAGTAGAATACTTTGACCGCTTGCTTGAGCAGATTCGAGAAATTCGTCTGTCTGAGCGTAGATTTTATCAGAAGATAACAGACATCTATGCTACAGCTCTCGATTATGACCGAACAGCAAAAACAACAAAGCAGTTTTTTGCAAAGGTTCAAAACAAGATGCATTATGCAGTTCATGGACATACAGCAGCGGAGTTGATTTATGAGCGAGCCGATGCAGATAAGCCTCATATGGGATTAACCACCTGGGCAGCAGCACCGGAAGGCAAGATCGTAAAAAGTGATGTGAGCGTTGCGAAGAATTATCTGAGTGAGCAGGAAATGCGTTCATTAGAACGTATTGTATCGGCTTATCTGGATTTGGCAGAAGACCGTGCAGAACGTCATATTCCAATGACGATGGAGGATTGGGCAAAGCGTCTGGATTTATTCTTGATGGCTGATGACAGAGAAGTTCTTCAGGATGCAGGCAAAATCACTGCTGAGATTGCCAAGGCAAAGGCCGAAACTGAATTTGAAAAATATCGTGTCATTCAGGACAGATTATTTATGTCTGATTTTGATAAGTACATGCTGGAACTGGAAGAGAATGCGAAGAAGTAGTAGCATCGCCATTAAAATTTTCAGCTTACCAAGGTCGAGTGCATGGGAGTTGGGCATCAGTCTGGGTGAAAAATAGCCTTTGACATGTTCTCTGTACGAAGAACAGACAAGGTGGAGGCAATGGCCGTTCTTCGCCAAATTTGACTTTTCTATTGGAATCACTATAATAGTAGAAACGAATAAAAAAGTTGAACTTTTTCCGTAAACAGGCGAGGTTCAGGCTGTGATATGGATAGCGAGTTGTATTAATACTTTTTTGCTACAGAATTTGTTGATATGTTTCCGCAAACAAACGGAGATATTTTGTTACAGTCTACATTAGTCCGGATAAGTTCCCGAAAACTGACATCAATCAGCACGTATCGAGCCATGTGGAGATGATCGTGTTGATGTCAGTTGATGTCAAAGGAAAGATAAGGAAATACCGCACAAAAAGAGCTAATAGTTCCCTATAAGGAACAAAACTATGATAAAATAAAAGATATAAAACAGAATCAAACCCAGTAATTAGAAACCATACTGCATAATAGAGAACGAGGGAGAGCCATGAACAAACAACTAAATCTATCCATTCTTACAGACGAACTTCTAAGTGTCAAAACAAAGAAAAAAGAATTTCTCAAGCAAATCGATCAAATCATCCCTTGGGAAGAATGGATAGAACTCATTAAACCTTTCTATTACAAAGCAGAACGTGGAAACAAACCCTACGAAATAGAATTGATGCTACGACTCTATATCCTACAGAACCTGTATAACCTCTCGGAAATGGCAACCGTTGCGGAAGTCATCGACAGCAGATCCTTCTCAGAATTTTGCTACATCACTTCCGGCAATCAAGTTCCTGATGGAGATACTCTAGGCAGATTCCGCCATCTTCTTGAGCAAAACAATCTACAGCAACAATTCTTTGAACAGGTAGTAGATCGTCTTCGTAACCAAGGACTCCTTCTCAAAAAAGGAACCATAGTAGATGCTGCCATCATCTCCTCTCCCTCCTCAACAAAAAATCAAAGCAAACAAAGAGACATGGAGGCACATCAAACAAAGAAAGGAAACAATTGGTACTTCGGATACAAAGCCCATATAGGGGTAGACGCTAAAAACGGTTTGGTACACAGTGTGAAAGTAAGTGCAGCGAACGTACACGATGTAACGATGGTGCCGGAGTTATTAA
>NZ_JBHSHL010000017.1:796-32298 GCF_042652965.1 Filifactor villosus | reverse complement strand
AACCTCCTCTGTTTTATACGAGTATCTCACATTTTTTACGTTTTGTAAAGTATTGCGTAGACACGCTCTAGGAGAATAAATTTACAAAAAATTCTCTTTTTATTCACGAAAATCCGATTTCGTATCGCTTATTGCAAGATCTATCCTTTCTTCGTAGAACAAACAAAACATATGTTTTCATTTTTCTTTCTTTATGCTATAATAAAAAAGAACATATGTTCTTGTATCTGCAACGCTAAGACAACTATTATTGCCTGCAACGATTTTATACTATAAAAGGTGGTGAAACCATGCAAATTATCCATCATAACATCGATACCCTAAAAAAAATAGAGATCCTGTCCGATGCGGCAAAATACGACGTGTCTTGTTCTTCGAGCGGGAGTACCCGAAAAAACAAGAAGGGAGGTCTCGGGAACGCCGAAAAATCGGGAATTTGTCACAGTTGGACTCAAGACGGTCGTTGTATATCCCTTCTCAAGATCCTTATGACCAACCACTGTATCTTTGACTGTGCCTACTGTGTCAACCGGAGGAGCAACGATGAAGCGGAAAGAGTCATTCTTTCTGTGGAAGAAATCGTTTCGGTCACTGTAAACTTCTACAAGCGCAATTACATTGAGGGGCTGTTCTTAAGTTCAGGGGTATATCAAAGCCCGAATATCACCATGGAGAAGATGTATCAGGTCGCATGGAAGCTACGCCACGAAGAGAACTTCAACGGTTACATCCATATGAAGGCAATTCCCGGCGCCTCTAAAGAATACATTGACCGGGTGGGCCGCCTTGTCGATCGTATGAGCATCAACATCGAACTACCTTCCGAAAAAAGTTTGAACCTTCTCGCTCCCCAGAAAAAGAAGGACCTCCTATTTTCTCCTATGAAACAAATCCGAAATCAGCTCTTAGAGACGGCAGAAGAGAAGAAACTGTTCCGAAGTGCCCCCGACTTCGTACCGGCCGGGCAGACGACGCAGATGATTATCGGAGCCACACAGGAATCCGATCGCGATATCCTTCTTCTATCCGCCTCTCTGTACAAGAAGATGAATATGAAGAGGGTCTATTTCTCCGCCTTTGTTCCGACTTCGGAAAACTCTCTGCTTCCGGCGCTCAAAGAGCCTCCCCTTCAAAGAGAACACCGCTTATACCAAGCGGACTGGCTCCTTCGCTTCTACAAGTTTGAGGCGGAAGAACTCTTGAGCGACGATCAGCCCTTCTTCGATGTGGACTTGGACCCCAAGTGCAACTGGGCCTTGAAACACATCGAACAATTCCCCGTAGAAATCAACCGATGCAGCTATGAGATGCTCCTTCGCATCCCAGGTTTCGGTGTTACGGGAGCCCTCAAAATCTACCATGCCCGCAAGTATGGGACAGTTGAGTTCCACCATCTGAAACAGTTTGGAGTTGCAGTAAATCGGGCGAAATTCTTCATTACCTGCAACGGAAAATTCAACGGCCATCCTTCAATGAACGCCTTCCATATCAAACATCAAATGTTGGCAAAAAGACCCAAGAAGACCCATCCCGACCAACTCTCCTTCTTGGATTACAAGGGAAACCTCGTGAACGGAGTGATATGATGAAGCCTGTTTTTCGCTATGTATACGATAGAAGTTTTGAAGGTTTTTTGACCTGTATCTACCATTTCTACAAAACGGGAGATCGCGTTTCGGAAATTTGTTGCGATGATATCCACACCTCTTTTTTGGTGGAAAGCAAAAAAATCGAAACGGATCAGAAACTCTCCAACAAGGTCTCGGATGCGATCGCCAAACAGGTTTCTTATGATGCTCTTATGCAGATCTACTTCGCCTTCCTGTCAGAATTGCCGGGAAGGGAGCTCTATCTGTTGGACTATATTCGCCTTTTATTCAAACATGGCTCCTGTATCGAACACCAATTGACACGCGAGTGTGTTCAAAAAGTCCGGACCATGAGCAGAAAGACATCGAGGGAGCGTCACCGTATGCTCGGTCTTGTGCGTTTTCAGATCTACAAAAACATCCTGTATGCTCCGATCGAAACCGAATGTTTTGTACTGCCTGTTTTGGGAGGACATTTTCAGAAGAGGATGCCCAACGAGATCTTTATGATCCATGATGTCAAACGAAGTATGGCTCTAACCTATGATCGAAGAATCCTTGCCCTGTTTCCTCTAAAAGAGTCCGAGCTTGACAGACACAGGAGAGAGGACTTCTTCGAGCAATTATGGCAATCTTACCACACTCACCTCTCCATTGAGGAAAGAAAGAACCCCAAGCTACAGAGTCAACATATGCCCAAAAAATACTGGAAGTACCTCACAGAGATGGTGCCCGAGGGATCCGAAGACAGATAGCCTTGCATATGTGAATTCGGCACTATGAGGTCCATTTGAACTACCGGTCATATATAGACCGTAGATCCGAACCGGAATATACTCGATGATCGAAGAAAAATTTTCCCTCTTTGCAAATTGCTATATCTTGACCGGGTTTTATACTATGGCAACAGCCCATAACTCAAAGAAATCGGTGCAACATCTTGTATGAAGGAGAAGCTCCTTGAACATGTTGATTTGAGAAATATTTACCTTTTACAACTTCATAGCAAAATCAAGTTCTCGCCTTTGTGCGATATCTCCTTACTGTTCATTTTATACTATTATTCTTTTGAGTTGTGGGTGAAAACAAACTTTGACCCATGATAAACCAACTTTTCGTGGTTGGAAAAACAGATATATCTATGCTTCTATTGAAAAATAGTTTACTTGTTGATATCAACGATTTATGTTCCCCGGGAAACGAAATGCCTTTTCGCGGTTACAGCATCGACATGGACCCTTCCGACAGGCGAAATCTTCCGTATTACATCGCTGTCTACAAACTCTTTGTTTCAAAAAGGGAGGACCGTCTTGTAATACGATCCTCCCTTTTTTCAACATCTGTTGCGAGCTCCTACACCCAAACTCCAATAATCAAAAACACAATGGTATATGCGAAGATGATCGCAAGGTATTTCAGCGAAAACTTCAGCCATTTATCATAGGGAACTCTTGCAATGGCAAGCCCTCCCATAACAACACCGCTGGTCGGAGTGATAAAGTTGACCAAACCTGACGCTGATTGGTAAGCTGTGATCACCATGGACCGTGCCACTCCTGCAAAATCCGCCATCGGAGCCATGATAGGCATGGAGAGCGTAGCCAGCCCGGAAGAAGACGGGATCAGGAAAGACATAGGGATGTAGAATACATAGGTCAAAACAATAAAGGATATCCTACCTAGAGAGGCCAAGGTGGTCTCTCCCATATTCAATACCGTTGCAGTGATGTTTCCGTCATTCATAATTATGGTAATACCGCGGGATACTCCTACAACAATGGCAACCCCGAAGAGATCCTTCATACCGTCGATAAAGGCCGTCACAAGTTCTTCCTCCTTCAATCCTGCAACGATACCCAAAACGATGCCCATTGTGAGGAAGAATACACTCAATTCCTGAAAATACCAACCCAAGGTAGGGATAAAAGTAATACCCAAATCGGAAAACGGAATAAGAGAAAAAATCATAAAGATAAACGAAGCGCAGAAAATAACCAGAGCTAAAGAACGTTTTTTTGTCATCTCGGGAAATTCCGCCCCATGTGCCGTTCCGAGAAAATGCTCCTTATCTTGCTTCCATGTGTCATATACGATCGACTTGGTGGGATCCGCCTTGACCTTTTGTGCATAACGCAGGATAAATAAAATCGTGATGACCAAACCTACCGCAAACATCGCCATTCTCAAAAACAAACCCTCTCCGATAGCTACTCCCGCAAACCCCGAAGCGATCCCTGTCGCAAAGGGATTAACTGTTGAAGCCAAACAACCCAACCCCGCTCCGAGCAAGATGACCGATACCGCTGTTACGGTATCGTAGCCTGCAGCAATCAAAATGGGGATGATGAGAGGATAAAAAGCTATGGTCTCTTCCGCCATGCCGAAGGTAGATCCCCCGAGTGCAAAAAGACTTGTGAGTATGACGAGCATGATCTTTTCTCTACCCTTAAATGTCTTTGTTATTGCCGCAATCCCTGCATCAATCGCTCCCGTCTTCATTACGACTCCCAAGAATCCTCCTATCATCATAATGAAGAAGGATACCTGTAACCCGTCATAAAACCCTTTTACCGGCGCTCCTAAAACCTCAAAAATTCCTTGAGGCGTATTTTCTATTCTCTCATAAGTTCCTGCAACAGGAATGTTCTGTCCGTTCATTTCCGTCATCTGATACTGTCCTGCCGGAACAATCCATGTCAATATTGCAACAATGACGATGATCGCATATAAGATGGTATACGATGTCGGCATCTTAAACGTTTTCTTTGTTTTCATACTACTTCTTCTCCTTACTATCTATATCAATTTTTCTCGATCCTGTACCAAAATCCCGTACCCCTTTTCGAAAAACAGTTCTCCGCCCGAAATAACTCCCCGTGAGATGAAAGAGCGCTTCTTTGCCTAGAGAGGGATGCAATCTGCCCTTGCACGGCTTTGACCCGTAATGCCTCTCTCAATATATACCACTTGCCTTTCACACTTTTTCCTGTGAAACTCTCCATCATAGAAGATCCTTTGTTTATTCTAAGATTCAACCTTTCTCCGCTTTGTCTTTCCCGTTTGTTTCCACTTCCGCTTCAAATACGCGTCTTTCCTATTCTCCTTTGTTCTTTTTTTCAACCTTGTATATTCAAGCTCTTCATCAAAATTTTTTGTACTTCTTTTTTCTTTGTTCAGAAAAATATCTATTCCTTCAAATCCACGAATCGAAATTTTCTATCTTTGTAAGACATAAAAGCAAAACAGGAGACCGCTAAGGTCTCCCTGTTTGTCTTCAGTTGTTCTAAATTTCTTCTCTCCATAGAGGCATGGACATACATCTTGGGCCTCCACGTCCTCTGGACAACTCGCTGGAAGGCATGATGTGCAGTTTAATTCCCTGTTCCTGCAACAGTTTATTGGTGACATGGTTTCTTGCGTAAACTACAACCTCTCCCGGAGCGATTGCCAAGGTGTTTGCCCCGTCGTTCCATTGTTCTCTTGCTCCTGCAATCGGATTTCCTCCTCCGCAACGAATCAAGGTAACCTTTTCGATCTTCAAAGCTTCCGCCAGAACCTTATCCAACTCCTTGGTCTCTTTTTCTATTTTAATGCTGCCGTTATCTTCTTTTGTGATCGAATATACGGTAAGCGGTCCTTCGATCTCCGGATGGATGGTAAATTTATCGTAATCCACCATGGTAAATACGGTATCCAAGTGCATAAATGCCCTCTTGTTAGGGATGTGAAGTGCCAGTACGGTTTTGAAACTTTCGTTCGCTTCAAAAATTCTGGTCGCCAGCTTCTCAACCGCAGCCGCATCCGTTCTCTCGGAAATTCCTACCGCCAATACTTCCTTGGACAATACCAATTCGTCTCCGCCTTCGATCGCACTCGTATCGGTTCTGTCATACCATCTGGGAATATCGGCATCTTTAAATCTCGGATGATACTTAAAGATATATTTTGCAAAGATGGTCTCTCTTTGTCTCGTGAGGTTTCTCATACGGTTAAGCGAAATTCCATGTCCTAAGGTAGCAAAAGGATCTCTCGTAAAGTAAAGGTTGGGCATGGGATCGACGATAAAGGGATATTCCGAATCTACCATATCGCTCAAGCTTGTTTTTTTATAGTCGGGAAGTTCTTCTTTTTCAATTCCCTCCATCATTTTGATTACCATATTCAAATTTGTATCTATGTTTAAAAGCAAATCTTTTACCAAAGACTTCTTTTTCTTTCCTTCAATATGTGCTTCTTCGATAAATTCATCGACGAACTCATGTTTGATCTCGTCGGAAGTCAGGGCTTCGGCAGCCAGTTCTTCCAAATAAAGCACCTCTACACCGTTCTCTCTGAGAATGTTTGCAAAGGCATCGTGCTCTTCTCTTGCAATCTCCAAGTATGGAATGTCATCAAACAGCAATCTGTCCAATAAATCAGGAGTCAAATTCTCGATCTCCTTGCCCGGTCTGTGTAAAAGGACCGTTTTAAGCCTTCCGATTTCTGAGTAAACGTTAAGGCAACGCCTGTTAGTCATAGTACTCACCTTTCCTTTCAAAGTTGTATTCAATGATCGTAAGCCGCTTCAAAACATCAATTCAAAGTCTTTCCCTATCAAGATATACAAAATTTTGCAAAGCGACCACAAATTAAATATATCATATTCTGCTTTTTTTTAAAAGGAAAAAGAAAAAACGCCCCCATATTTTCTCTCTTCCATTCTCAAGTAGAATACGTTTTCCCCGCCTCTGTAAGAAGCTCTTCCCCAAAAGAGTTCCAAGGATTGTAGAAGCCACCCTGTAACCGTACCGGATCCGTGTAGAGGCGATGGATTGTGGAACTGATTTCGCACTCCCGTTACAGGCTTCAAGGGTTGATTTCGTACATCAATGCTGTTGTAAGTGTCAAAGAAACACCGTACAAAGGAAAGTTTCTGATTTTCCTCCAATTTTGTAAAATACGAAAGTCTGTCATATCAATATTTTTAAGAATTTCATCCTTCGTATAAAATTGGTTTTGTGCTGATTTTTCAAATTATGCGGTATCTTCTCCTTCTTTTATTTACCCTTTGTTCGAAAACCGTAATCCGTCGCATGGCGAACAACACTCTTCACTTTCAGCCCAAAGGATTGAATAACAAGCTTTTCGGGTATATAAAAATTACAAAAAGAAATATATCCGCATCTCTTCCTGTACTGTAATAAGAGGTCTCTCTTTATATTCGCACATCGAATTTTGAGATTCCAATTCCCCGGAAGGTATGATAAACTAGCGATATAAGGAAGGAATAATTGCCGTTATAGATTTCCCTACCGTGTTTTTATACAATTATCCGATTGAAATTCCATCTGTCAGAGACAATATGGATATGCAATACGCCTAATCGTTCAAAGACGTTCCGCTCTCGATGACATATCTGTTTATTGAAAGGGATAACGGTATGATACGTTCCCGTTGTTATATTATATGAAGGAGGTTTTTTTATGAAACTGGTTATAGCTATTGTAAACAAAGACGACACCTCACACTTAACAAAAGATTTGATCAAGCATGGGTTCTACATCACAACCCTGAACACCACAGGAGGTTTTCTCCGTAGCGAAAATCATACCTGCCTCATCGGGGTCGATGATGACAGAGTGGATGAAGTAATGGAGATCATCGAAAGAAATTGTAAAATGCGTAAAAGTATTATCCCCGGTACAATGGCCGACTTCTATCCGATGGCGGGACATATTACCGTTCCTTTGGAAGTTACCGTCGGTGGTGCAACGGTCTTTGTCTTGAATGTGGATGAATTTAAAAAGCTTTGATTTCACTTCTTTGAAGAAATTTGTTGCAATGCAACAGCAGTATGGAGCCATTTGAGCATGAAGAATGACGTTTTTGAAATCCTATTTTTCACAAAACTCCGATTATTTATGCTATTTCTCTTTGTGCATTTTCCCTTGCAGGGACAAGCCAAAAAGGAAAGAGGATTTGAATTCTTTACTCTTTTACTGTATAATACCGGTACGGATTTGAATTGTATCCATATCGAAGTCAAAAACAAAAATATAGATACCGAGTCTGTGTATTCTTGTTGAAAACATATGATCAAAATAATCAAGAGCATTGCTCTCTTAAAACATTTTTTGAGAACGCAAACGTTTGAGTAATTGTATTTGATCCTTTAAATGTCTAAAGTCGTTAAGGTCGTCCTTAATATATTGAAAGTTACAATGTTTTATTCGTTACAAAGGAGGAAGTTATGTCCGATGTTATTCTGTCTTTGATCAAAGACCCTGTATTAACCTATCATCAAAAAGTCAATGCTCTTGCTCACGCGGCGGAAGATACTCTCAATGTTTTCCGAATCACTCCGCAGCTTCAAGCATATCTGGATGCAGGTGCGATCTGTGATCTCTTTGAAGGGAGTGCACCCTATCGTCCAAGATACATCACTATGGATTTTGAGAAGTTTATGAAGGAAGGAAGCGAGTTTCTGGAACTGCAACCTCCAAAGGATATCTGGGAAGCGACCAACAATCTGATGATCCTTTACCATCACATTCCGTCCATTACGACCTTCCCTGTCTATGTAGGAAACCTCGATACCCTTCTCGAACCTTTTATAAACGATGTGGATGAGGCTTATCGTGCCATCAAGTTTCTTCTCCTGCATATTGACCGAACTATTACCGATTCGTTCTGTCATGCAAACATAGGTCCTCACAAGACCGTGGCGGGAGAATTGATTCTGAAGGCAACTCAGGAACTCAATACGATGACGCCCAACATTACTTTGAAATACGATAAGGATATTACCCCCGATGACTTTGCCACCCTTGCGATCGAAACCTCTATCAAGGTTGCAAAACCGAGCTTTTCCAATGACAAAATGTTCCGAAAGGACTTTGACGGAGACTATGCCATTGCAAGCTGTTATAACGGTCTAAACATCGGCGGAGGCGCTTATACCTTGGTACGGATGAATCTTGCAAGGCTTGCTCCTTTGGCAAAGGACTACGAAGATTTTATGGGCAATGTCCTTCCCGACGCTATTGAACAAATGGCTCATCTCATGGACGAAAAAGTCCGTTTTCTGGTTGAAGAAAGCACCTTTTTTGAAAGCAGTTTTCTCGTAAAAGAAGGTTTTATAGACAGAAAAAAATTCAGCGGCATGTTCGGTATGGTCGGTTTGGCGGAATGTGTCAACCACTTTATCGGAGCTGAGAAAAAAGAAGATCGTTTCGGACACAGCAAAAAAGCAGATGATATGGGTGTCGAAATCATAGAAAAGATGACGGAGCTCGTCCATAACAGACCTGCAAAATATTGCGAGATCACCGACGGGCACTATGTGATGCACGCTCAGGTCGGTATCGATACAGACCACGGGATCAGCCCCGGCTGCCGAATACCGATTGGAGATGAACCGTCCTTCCCCATGCATATCAAACAGACGGCTCGTTTTCACAAATACTTCAAATCCGGAATCGGAGACATCTTTCCCTTTGATGAAACCGCATGCAAAAATCCTTCATCTATTCTCGATATCATCAAAGGAGCCTTTGAAGAAGGGATGCGTTACTTCTCCCTTTATGGAGGAGATGCCGACGTAATCCGTATCACGGGCTATCTTGTGAAAAAGTCCGAGATGGACAAGCTCTATAACAAGGAGCAGGTCATCCAACAGACCGTCGTCTTCGGCCTTGGAGCCAGGGAAAATTCTCATATCCTGGAAAGACGAGTTCGTGGCGATGAATAGATTGCACGTGAACAAAATCATACCTTTCAGCAGCGTAGATGGCCCGGGAAACCGTATGGCCATCTTTTTGCAAGGCTGTAATTTCAACTGCCTGTACTGTCATAACCCTGAAACGATAAATCTTTGCAATCATTGCGGCGTCTGTGTTACACACTGCCCCACAAACGCTCTCTCCTTACGGGAAGGTCGTGTTATCCATCAACCTGAACTCTGCATAGACTGCGATACCTGTATCAATGTCTGCCCTCATAACAGCAGCCCCAAGGTTCGTTCTCTCTCCTCGGAAGAGATCCTTCTTCAGATCGAGAGCTATGTCCATTTCCTGTCAGGGATCACTGTGTCGGGAGGAGAATGTACGATCCAACACAGAGCCTTGATCGAATTGTTTCAGTCGGTAAAACAACACTTTCCCAAATTGTCCTGTTTCATTGATACCAACGGAGGAGTCCCCCTTTACACAACTTCGATGGAGAAATTTGTAAGTTCGTTCGACAAAGCCATGCTCGATATCAAATCTTGGGAGAAGAAATCCCACCTTTTGCTGACCGGAAAAGACCCTTCCATCGTAAAAAAGAACCTCGACTTTCTCCTGGAGGAGGATAAGCTCTTTGAGATAAGAACGGTGATTGTACCCGAACTTGAGGACCACCGAAGGCTCGTTGCAGATATCAGTTCTTATGTCGCAAAAAAAAATCCCTCCATTCGCTATAAGCTAATCCGTTATCGTCAGATAGGTGTCCGTCAGCAAGTTCTGCAATCCTATTCACCTGCTGATGAATATATGGAAGACCTCTCGCAAATCGCAAAACAGAACGGTTTAATCGATATTCTCATTATCTGATTACTATCCATTTGAATAGTTGATATCGATGAGCTCATCTTCTTCAGACTTGAAACGTTTTATTTTGAAGAGCAAGGCGAATATAAGCATATAACATGAAAGACCACAGCAGAAAAAATCATTCCCGATATATCGTTTGATACAAATAAAAGTTATGTGATTTTTGCAAAAGAATTGTCTAATTGTATAAAAAACAAGATAATTCGGTAACAATCCGGTATCAAAAGATTTACAGTCTTGTCATTTTTATTGCAATTACAATATGTCTATGATAGTTTATAACACATAAAGTTTTGTTTTTCCCTCTTTTCACTACAAAGAGGGAGAAGCAGGCATTGTTTTTATCGACACTTCCGTTTTCAGGTCGGAAAATACACTTTCCCGCCCAAAACGAACAACAGATGATGAAAGGATGATTAAATATGAAAAGAAAAATAGCAGGCTTTATGTTGGTAGGAATGTTAGCTGTCTCCCTCGCAGCTTGCCAGGGTACAAAGACCACGGATACTCCTGCTCCGGATGCCCCTACAACCACCGAGCAGGAAGGCGACATGGGAAATGAAGACATCGCCATGGGAGAAAGCATTCTCCAATGGGGAAGCATTGTCTCCATTGATCAGGATGCAAATCAAATCGAAATGCAATTAAACGATGCCGATTCTTCCATGAAGCTGATTTTAAATACGACCAAGGACACTCCCGTAATCGATTCGGCTTCCGGAGAAAACCTTCCTATGGATGTTTTGAAGGAAGGAAGTGAGATTTATGCTTGGGTTTCTCCTGCCTTTATGACAAGTCAACCTCCTCAAACCTCAGCAAACATTCTTATCGCAAACATCGAGCAAGGAACCGTTCCAAACTACCAAACGGTTGCAAGTGTTGAAAAACAGGACGAAGGTTTTGTTATTACAACAGCGGACGGAATAAAATGGAATTTTGAAGAAGGAACTTCTTTGAAAGCCTATCCTTCTTATGAGGATGTAAGTATAGAAACCCTGAAACAGGGAAACAAGTGTCTGTTTTGGCCGCAACAGATCGCTGCTCAAGCCCAAGATAATTTGATTCTTCAACCCGAAAAGATTCTTATTATGGAATAAGTCCACAAAACGTTACACTTCTTATCTGTTGAAATCGTAAATAAGATGTGATCCGTCTTTATCCTATTCTCTGTTTGAACTGTGATGTATAATATGTCATTACCGAAAAACAAGTTGGAGAATGCCACAATTGGACGTGTTCAAATGGCCAATTTTAATAGATCATAAAATTAACTTTGTCAACTATAAGATTTTTATACTGTCATTGATTGTATTGCGGCTGATATCGTTTGAAATCGTCATCTGTCCCAAGCTTTACAAAGTTAACATCTCAGCTATTTCAACCGTATCATAGTATTATGCCTATAAAGCCGAAATTATCTTCCTTGTCGATATCGACAGGGAAGATAATTTCGGCAAATTGTTTTTGGAGGTGGATTCTTTATGAAAAAGTTTATTTTAGCTCTGGTAACACTTTCCCTTTTTACCGCCTGTTCCGGCAACAAACAGACACAGTCTTTTGATACTTCTTCTGCCTCGTCCGCTGTCTCATCGGTCTCCTATCACAATATTGTAGGAGAAACCTCTCAAAATGAGGTTCGAGAGCTCTTGAAAGGGCGAATCGGCAATGAAAGCGCCGAGCTGTTCCTCAATGATGTAGCAACTTACAACGCTCTTATTCCCAACTTGCGGAAGGAGTACAAAGAGGTAGCTTCCGTCCCCATTTCTTATGACGAAATGAGCATTGCGAGTGCTTGGGAAAAATCCAATCCCGAGTTTATCGGAGAAAATTGTCGAATTACAACCTTCGGTCTGATCAAAGATGCAATTGAGCTCGAAGCAAACAAAGACATTCCTCCCAACCTTCCCTTCGACAACAACTCCCTCGAAAGCACGGGAAAGTTTAATTTGGACGAACAGCACAAGTTCAACACCTATTATCACCAAGTTCCCACCGAAAACACACAGGATATTGAACTCCATGTAAAGAAGATGAAGGACTATTATCAAAAAATCGGTCTGCACTACAACCTGCCCGAAGATGTCAGTGTTATCTCTGTCGTATTTCATGACACAATCGATCCTGAAAATATCAATCTGTTTGTCGGACATACCGGACTTCTCATCAAGGAAAAAAACAACTATACCTTTATCGAAAAACTTTCCTTCGATCTCCCTTACCAAATCGTTCGTTTCAAGGACAAACAACAGCTTAACGACTATCTGATGAAATACTATGATGTCTCTTGGGGACAAGACATGGCACGCCCCTTTATTATGGAAAACGGAGAGCTTCTGAAGGAGTATCGTACCTTGCCGAATACTCCCTAAAAACCGTTTTTCCCGATCTATGTTCCTCTATAAAAACAAAGATTGTTCTACGATATTCTACTTACTTCAAGGAGAGGTCAAATAAGCTCCGGTATATTGACACATTGATATTCCGTTTTATTTCTTCTCTTCGTTTATAAATCGAAAAAGTGGATATCGAAGACAACATGATACCGATATCTATTAGAATTGACAATTTGAACGCCTTGGAGCATATCATCCTCCGAGTTGTTTTTCGGTAATGATATGTGTTTCTGATACGATTACCTGTTTTAATCACCCGGTTATCTATATGAGCTTTCTATACGATTATCTATTAAAATTGTCCGGTCGTAAAGTTTAAATTCTACGATTACTCAAAATGTTTCCGGTAAATATATCTTCCGTTTTCCTGAGATTTTAAGCGGGAAATAGTGTAACAAAGAGGAAGTATCCGCTGTTTATGTCGTGTTTAAATGTATAACATTTTGGGAATCACATATCTAATGTGTGGTTTTTTAAATACAAAAAAACTCTTTTGTCTCTCCCGGAGAGACAAAAGAGTTTTTCTCTATCAAATCTTTTTATTCTTAGCTTCGTCGTGTTTTTCTCTTTCTTCCATAGAGCAACCGCAACAACCGCCCGAACAACCGGCACAGCCGCCTTGTTTATTCTTTTTAAGAACATAATAGAGGGCTGCTCCTATAATAAGAAGCAAAATTAAAACTGTAACCACATTTGCCATCTCAAACCTCCAATCCATCCGCTTCTATTTTTGAACTATGCAGAATGTCTTGCAAGATCAAGCTCCTTGTGTGAATCTTTTCTCGGCTTTCTAAACAACAGATAGAGTCCATATACGAAAACCAATACTGCAAGAACAGTTCCTAAAGAGAAAGAAGCGCCTTCAAGCAGGAGTGCACCGAATTGATAGAACACAAAAGATACTGCATAGGCGAACACAAGTTGATAAGCCAAGGCGATAAAGGTCCATTTTTTGCTGTTCATTTCTCTCGAAATAGCTCCCACTGCAGCGACACAGGGAGTACAGAACAAGTTGAACAGCAGGAAGGAGAAGGCCCCTACCGAAGTAAACATTCCTGCCGTAACGGCAAGTAATTCAGCATTTTCCGCAACAGCTTCCGGATCGACTTCACCGAGTTTCGTCATCAAACCGAAGGTCGATACCAACTGTTCTTTTGCAATAATTCCCGTGAAAGTAGCAATCGTTGCTTCCCAACTTCCGAATCCCAAAGGTTTAAAAATAGGTGCAATCGCTGTTCCAATAATAGCCAAAATGGATTTTTCTCCCGCTTCTTCAAACTCAATGAGCTCAAAACTCGGCGTAAATCTCATCAATACCCACAAAACGACAGTTGCCAACAAGATGACCGTTCCCGCCTTAATGACAAAGCCTTTTACCCTCTCCCAAGTGTGCAGAAGAACATTCTTGATACTGGGCACGTGATAAGCAGGGAGTTCCATAATAAAAGGTGCGGGATCTCCGGAAAACACCTTGGTTTTCTTTAACATGATTCCCGATACGATGATTCCTAGGATACAAGCAAAGTAAGTCACCGGTGCCACCCACCATTCTCCCCCAAAGAGGGCATAGGAAACCAGTGCGATGATAGGAAGTTTTGCCGAACAGGGCATAAAGCTCGTGACGATAATCGTCATCCGTCTGTCTTTCTCATCTTCGATCGTTCTGGTACCCATAATTCCAGGGATGGAACAACCTGTACCGATGAGCATGGGGATGAAAGATTTTCCCGAAAGACCGAACTTGCGGAAGATCCTATCCATAATAAAGGCAATTCTCGCCATATAACCGAAATCTTCCAAAGCTGCAAGAAGGAGGTAGAGCACCACAATCTGAGGAACAAAGCCCAATACCGCACCGACTCCGCCTATGATGCCGTCTACAATCAAACTGTGCAACAGAGGATTAACCCCGACACTCTCCAAAAATCCCGATATCGCTCCGGGGATTCCGTTTTCTCCAAAAACTACGTCATTGACATAATCCGTTCCCATTGTTCCCAGGGTAGAGATGGAAATATAGTAAATAAAAAACATTACCGCTACAAAGATGGGTAGAGCCAAAAAGCGGTTGGTTACGATCTTGTCGATCTTGTCGGATGTTGTCTCGCCCGCCTTCATCTTCTTGACCGTCTCGCCCATCAAGGCTGTAATATATTGATACCTTTCGTTGGTCACGATACTTTCCATATCGTCATCCAACTCTTTTTCCAACTGCTCCTTCTTTGTCGAAGAGACGGACAAGACTTCCTGGGAAAAACTATGTCGGCTGAGCATGTCCTTATCTCTCTCAAGCAGTTTGATCGCATACCATCTTTTTTGAGCAGGATCGACCTTGTCTGCAATAAGCGAAGACAGTTCCTCTATGTTTTTCTCCAAGGTCGCTCCCATGGGTATCCCGCTTGGAACCGCTTTTTTATCCTTGGAGACTTCAATTGCTTTTTCGACGACTTCTTTAACTCCCTTAGAGCGAAGTGCCGACATCTCCAAAACCGGAACTCCAAGTTTTTTGGAGATATTTGCCACATTGATCTTGTCTCCGCGTTTTTCTATAACATCCATCATGTTCAAAGCGATGACAACAGGAACTCCAAGTTCCAATATCTGCGTGGTTAAGTAAAGATTTCGTTCAATGTTGGAGGCATCGACCAGGTTGATAATTACATCCGGTCTTTCTTCCAAAATATAGTTACGACTTACAACTTCCTCCATTGTGTAGGGCGAGAGAGAATAAATCCCCGGAAGGTCGGTTACAATGACATCCTTATTGAACTTTATCCTTCCCTCTTTCTTCTCGACAGTTACTCCGGGCCAGTTTCCAACATACTGTGCCGCTCCTGTCAGATCGTTAAATAAGGTAGTTTTCCCCGAGTTGGGGTTTCCTACCAATGCAATACGCACCGACATATTACTCCTCCTTTAAACTGAATATCATTCTCAACTTTCCTCCTCAAAAGAAACGCTTATTCGACAGATACCATCTGTGCATCGAACTTCCGAATAGAGAGCTCATAGCCTCTTACGGTGATCTCGATAGGATCTCCCAAAGGAGCGACTTTTCTGACATAAAGCTCTGTTCCTTTTGTAAGGCCCATGTCCATAATACGTCTTCTTACTGCGCCTTCTCCTTGTATTTTGGAAACCTTAACAGTTTCTCCCGGTTTTACCAAGTTCAATGTTCTCATTTTTTCACCTCATCTCTTTATAATGTCAAACCTACTTATCCATCCGTATCATCTGCTTTCGACAATGATCTTGCTCGACATGGAGTGGTTGATTGCCAATCTGCTGTCTTTGATTGCTATAATTAAATTTCCTGCATTCTTGGATACGATTGTTACCACCTCTCCCTTGACAAAACCGAGGCTTTCAAGATGACGTTTTGTCTCTTCACTTCCTCTTATCTCAAGGATAATGAGCGTATCTCCCACACTTGCAAAAGAAATCGGCATATAACGCACCTCCTGTTCCCTTCGTCAGATTTTTATCTGAACCTACTTATAACATAATCTTTTTTTTCCCATTCGTCAATGTTTTTCAGGAAATAATCGATAGTTTTTCCCATTATCAATGGTATTTCATTTGATACTCATTATCTTCTTTAAATGTTTCTATCCTTTATACTATACCTGTTGCATTGACCGGTTATCTGTATGAGTATTTTTCGACACAGGACTCGGGGATGAAAGTGAACAACATAGAAGATAAAGAGATTTTTCGCAGGTTGAAAAAAACGGATCTATCAATACATCTATTGAATAATAGTATTAATTGGATTTTAGTATAACACGGGATTCATACTACTATTCCTTTGAATAATGGATATCAACGATTTGCACTCCATAGAAGAGAACACGAGTTTTCGTGATTACAAAACAGATATTACCATACTTCTATCGAAGAATAGTATCATACTATTATTCTTTTGAGTTTTGGACATAAACAATTCGTGACCCATAGAAGATAAAACCATTTTTCGTGATCGAAAAACAGATATTACCATACTTCTATCGAAGAATAGTATCAGGTATGAACATAAGAAACGATAACTTTTCCAAGGAACAGAAAACAGAGAACTCCACCCTTGTCTTAAAAGGGCAGAACTCTCTGTTTACCTTCTTTATCTCATAGTTGTATTCCTTTGAGTTACAAAATCTCGATGATGTGTACTCCATAGAAGATCCAACAAATGTTCCCTGTTGCAAAATGGATATTACCATGCTTCTTCCGGAGAACAGTATCCATCCTCAACTTTCTTTGAAGAGAGTTGCGTTTTTTAAGTGAGGTTCTACAAAATCTCCACTCCTGTTCAAAGAGGCTTGTTTATTCATTCCTCAAAGACTCCAAAGCCGAGATTCCCATTGCCCGCTTTGCAGGATAATATCCCGCCAAGACTCCGATACAGGTCGAGAATGCAATTGATAACAGCCCCAGAGATATCGGAATGATCGAGATTTTGCTTTCGCTCGATATATCGAAGAACATTCCTCCCGCTTCGCTAAAGCCGTTTCCCATAAACAGGTTCATCAAAATCGAAATAATGATACTGAGCGAAAGACCTATGACCCCTCCGAAAAAGCCGATCAGAGAAGCTTCGATCAAAAACAAATTCTTAATATCCTTCAGATTTGCACCGATAACCTTCATAACACCGATTTCTTTGGTTCTCTCATAGATGGACATGATCATGGTGTTGGTAATCCCGATTGCCGCAACGAGCAGAGAGATTGCTCCGATTCCTCCAAGGATTCCCTGTATCAATGCCGCCTGCTCTTTTACCTGGTTCAACCAATCTTTTGCGGAGCTTGTACCGAAACCCATATCCTGGATGCTCTTCAAGATGGCATCTATTTTCTTTATATCTTCGGCATAGATCAGCACCTCATCATACGTTTTTCCCTTTGTCGAACTGAAGGAGGAGCCCCCTCTTGCCTTATTGTCTTCCTGTATAATCTTAACCAACTCATCATAGTCCATATAGATATTGTATGAATTTTCATCCATCGTACTGTCGGACTTGTTTTGAATGATGCCCACAACCTTTACCTTGTGTTCTTTATACTCCACCTTCTTCCCGTTATCTGTCGAAGGTGTATCTCTGTTATTCCTACGTTTGTTGCCATACTCCATGTCCGCTGTCAGAAACATCTTGGTTGTATATGCATCAACGGTAGGTTCGGGCATCCTTCCCTTTTCATCCGGCACGGGATACTCCGCATAATCCTGCTTTTTGGGATTATAAAAATCATACAAAATCGCTTTTCCGATGACAATGGCGTTCTTGTCTCCCACATGTAGAGCACGTCCTTTCTCGTCTATGTTGTACTTGAATTTTTCCATCGTGGAAGAACGTATCCCTATAATAGGAGCATTGGCAACATATTTACCCGCCACAATCCTCATATAGGTGTTTACAGTGGGAGTAATTGCCGTGACTCCGTTGAGAACCGACATCTTCTTCAAAGCTTCATCGTCGAGTTTCGAAGGTTTTCCCGTCGCTTTATCCACCTGAGTGCCATAGCTGTTGACTTGAATGATATGGAGGTTTCCATAGCGTTCTACCTGTGCCTCCTGCCCCTTGCTTAAGCCCAAACCCAAGGAAATCATGACAACGATAGCGGTTGTTCCGATTGCAACTCCAATGACGGAGAGCAGAGTCCTTACCTTCCTCCTTTTGAGGTTTCGTACAGCCATAACGAAAAGGTCTTTACTATTCATCGATAGTCAACTCCTTCTCCTTCTTTCTCTTATGTCGTTTTCTTAACCACAAACCAAAGAGGATAAGAAGCAGTAGGCCTCCTATGCCCCCACCGATCTTCCATCTGTTGTTCTTCGGCTCTTCAATGGGTTCTTCCGGACCTTCGTCCACCGGTATCATCTCATTGACCGTGATAACAAAATCTTTTGTGATCGTCTGTATCTCTCCCGACACATCTTCAAAGGTGAAGGTAAGAGTTCCCTTTGCTTCTCCGGGTTTCTCTACGATAACATTAAAATCGTAAGAATCGCTTTTCCCCGTCTCCATATTTCCAACAAAGTATCCGTTCTTGTCTTCAAGCTCAAAATCTCCCTTAGCTGTCACAAAAAGGTTGCTCAAAACGGTCTTGCCCATATTGTAAAACGTGACGGATACCGGAGAAGGTTGACCGGCAAAGGCTCCTTCATGCGGGATATTGACCTCTCCGATATTCAGCTTTGTCTTTTGCACCACGGGCACGGAGATGATATCCTTTGCCGTGAGGGCATTTCCCTTGGTATCTTCATAAGTCATATCCACATTGATGCCGAATGTCTGCTGCTCTGCGGAAGGTTTGGTTGCAAAACGGATCCGCTTTCCTATTCTCTGATTCGGTGCCATAGAACCGATAAAAAAGGAGTTGCTTGTATTGACCGGAACAAAGATCCCGTTGTCCGCACTGAGAGAAACTTTGATGTTCCTAAGCATTTTCTGGCTGGTGTTGGCCAATCCCAGATCCAAAACAAACTCCTCGCCCGCCTTGACATCTATTCCTCCAAAGTCATAAGACTCAACCATAATCTGAGGATTTTTTACCCCATCGTTTTTTTCTTCCTCTTCTTTCTTTTCTCCGCCCCCGAAGATATAGACTCCCGCATACTGACTGCTTGGCACAAAGGGTTCTTCTCCTTCTTTGGCGGATACCTGTTCAACCATAATCTTGATCGGATAGTTTTTCGGTTCCGTCTTCGTACTTGAAAAGAAGGTCACCGAATACTTCTTGGACTGCCCCGAAGCTATCTTCTCTTCCACGAAAATTCCCCTTGTCTTATTGACAACCCCTTCGGTCGCCTCGGTACTTATCTTGATATTTTTCACCTCCGAATGTCCCACATTTGCTACTTCAAAACTCAAGGTAAAGTCGGAACCGGCCTTTGCGTTATTCGGCACGGAGACATTTCGAATGACAAGAGTTCCCGTCTTCTCATCCTTTTCTTCTCCCTTGATATTGAGATAGACCACTTCTTCGGTAGAAAACGACGTCTGATTGGGAAGCTTTCCTTCTCCTGTAATCGTGATCGGATAATTACCGCTCTTGACGGTATCTTTGATAAACAGACGGAACTCCGCACTCTTCTCATCTCCTATGCGGATGCCGTCAACTTCCTGCTTTACTGCTTGATTCGATAGCGAAACCCCTTCGGGAAGACCGCTGATACCGAGTTTCATTTCGGAAAGGATACTGTTTCCTCTGTTTTTCCCTTTCACACGTACCGTATTGACATGTCCCGCCACCAAACCGTTTTGGGGGATACTGATTGACAGTTTTACATTGGGAATATATTGTTTTTCCTGCGGTTTATCTATGGGTATATCCGAATCCAAGACCGTAAACGAGTATTTTCCTATGGTCGTATCTCCCGTTCCGGTTCCCGAAAAGATGACATCGTTATGGTAGAGATAAGAGCTCCCGTTGGGATCCGTTGCCGTAGAAACATTGGAACCGCTCGATGAAGCAATCAGGCGTACGGAAAAGACATAGTCGGCTCCGTGATCCAAATTCAAGGTGTTGACGGGAACTTGAATCTGAGTGCTTGGAATATTGGTTCCCGACTTCTTTCCTATGGAAAACTCTTCACTATCCGCCAGGATGATCGAACTTGTCTGAGCGTCCACAACACGCAGTTTTACATCCTGATAATCCGTGTCCGAAAAATTTTTTACTTGAAAGACAAGATTTTCCTGAGAAGAGTTGTTTTTGAGAACGGAACCTCCTACAAAGGAGATCTGTAATTTGTTCGTTGAATCCGCATACACCACCCCTGTCAAATTCAAACCGAACTGAATCAGGGTTGGTAGCGCTACCCCTGCAAGCAACAACAATATCAATATCCATGCAATGATCCTATTCTTTTTCATCTTCTTTTTCTCCCTTTCCTTTTACGCTGAGTATTTTTCCGTCGCGAATCGTAACGATCTTATCCGCGTAAGCGGCTATCGATGTATCGTGGGTCACAATAATCAAGGTCTGTCCCTTTTCCTTTACCATTGAAACAATGAGATCCATAACTTCCCTCGTCGTATTGGTATCCAGGTTCCCTGTCGGTTCATCTGCAAAAATGATCTTGGGAGAGCCCACCAAAGCCCTTGCAATCCCAACTCTCTGCTGCTGTCCTCCCGACATCTGTGTGGGCTTTCTTCGCTCATAACCTCTCAAGCCGACCTTTTGAAGCATCTGCGTGGCCTCTTTTTCTCTCTTATCCGTCCGCTCATTTCGAAATACCAATGGTAGACTTACATTTTCCAGGGCGGTCAACATCGGTAAAAGATGATAGGCTTGGAAGATAAAACCTATGTTTTTTTGGCGAAAGAGCGTTACTTGTGCTTCATTGAGTTTGTGTATCGGAATTCCTCCTATGAAGATCTCTCCTTTGGTCGGTTTTTCAAGTCCGGCAACCATATTGAGGAACGTCGATTTCCCTGAGCCCGATGTACCCAGAAAACATACGATCTCCCCCTTGTAAATATCCAAACTGACATCGTTGAGTGCTACAACCTTTTCTTCGCCCATGCGAAATATCTTACTTACATTTTTTATTTCTATCAAGGGCGTTGTGTTCCCGTTTTTTTTCATAATTTTTCCTTTCAGAAAATCATTCTATCGAAATAATTACACACATCATACCATATATTCCCCCTGTAATCGTAAAAAAAGATTTACAATATTATTAAACTCTTACCTTATGAAACCCTTCATTGTCTCTGTCTACCTTTAAATTAACATCAAGCGGATATCCTTGGTCTGTAAGCCTTTTAAAGAAACACCCATCCAAGATACACAGACCTGTTTACATTGTCCGACAAGACAGACAACCCTTATCGAATCCAAGTTTTTCCGGTCGAATCTTTCGAAAAAAGTTCGCAATCCTCCTCTCATATCCTTATCTGTTTCAATTTCCGGGTTGTATAGAGCTGTAATTCGTTAAAACTGCACGGATGTTCAAAACTATATTGTTTCATCGGAGAATAGCTGTAAGGTTGGCTTTGTCCGGTATCCTACGCTCATTCGTTGCACCGGGAGAGAATTTTAAGGAAACGGAGTTTCGCCTTCATCCTCGGTCCTCACGAAAGGAAGGCGGTCTTGAAAAAACAAGACTTGGATAAAGCTCATCTCCTACACATCAGCTTCTCCCCGGCTAAATATAGTGGGGATATAACATGGGGAAGGTTTGTAAGATATCCCGGGTTTTAAGAGGCTTTCGTCTCTATCTTCTCCCTCATCCATACAAGTTTACTGCTTTGTTATTTTTTTAATTTATTAAAACTATTTACAATGTTCAGAACTTTTAGTATAATCTAGTTCTCAAGTGACAACTTTCTAATCACCGGAGCTTTTTCTCTACGAAGTTCCACAAACAAATATTTTGAAAGGAGGAAGGTTGAAATGGAAAAAAAACAAAGGGGGACTTTCAGTAACATCGGGTTCATACTTGCCGCGGCGGGTTCGGCAATCGGACTCGGAAACTTATGGAAATTTCCATTCTTAACAGGTAAGAACGGAGGTGGAGCCTTCGTTTTGGTATATCTTGTTCTAATTGTTCTCATCGGTTTTACCGTTATGCTCGGTGAAATGACCGTCGGTCGAAAGACAAAACTCAACCCGATCGGCGCTTATGCAAAACTCAACAAAAATTGGAAATTTGTAGGTGCAATCGGTGTCATTGTTGCCTTTACCATTGTTTCTTATTACAGTGTGATCGGGGGATGGATTCTCAAGTATCTGTTTACTTATGTCACAGGTCAGGGGGCAAGTATTGCCGTCAACTCGGAACAATATTTCGGAACTTTTATTTCAAGCCCTGTTCAGCCATTGTTATGGCACGGTATTTTTATGCTTATCAACATTATCATCGTTGCTAAAGGGGTTGAAGGCGGTCTGGAGAAAGCAAGTAAAATGATGATGCCCTCTCTGTTCGTCATCCTGCTCATTCTCGTTGTACGGTCGGTAACTCTTCCCGGAGCATCGGCAGGTCTGTCCTTTTATTTGAAGCCGGATTTCAGTCTAATTACGGTCGATGTACTCGTTGCAGCTTTGGGACAGGTATTCTTCTCTTTGAGTTTGGGAATGGCGATCATCGTAACCTACGGAAGTTATCTCGGAGATGACGCAAATTTGGAAAAGAGTGCTTTGATCATTCCGGCCTTGGATACACTGGCTGCTTTGTTGGCAGGATTTGCAATTCTTCCTGCGGTATTTGCCTTCGGTTTTGAACCGACAGCTGGACCGGGACTTATCTTCATCACCTTACCTGCGGTATTTAACTCTATGCCTTTGGGGTCGGTGTTTGCTGCACTGTTCTTCCTGCTTGTTCTTTTTGCTGCAGTAAGTTCTTCCATCTCCTTGTTGGAATGTCCTGCAGCCTATCTGATCGACAACCACGGTTGGGATAGAAAAAAGGCAGTCATCACTTTGGGAGTACTCGCTTTTCTGCTCGGGATCCCTTCTTCGTTGTCGTTGGGAGTATTTACAGCCTCGTTCTTCGGAATGAACTTCTTCGACTTCGCAAGCTATGTAGCAGAGAACCTTCTGATGCCTCTGGCAGGATTCTTTATGTGTATTTTTGTCGGTTACATCTGGAAGCCCGAGAAAGCGATTGAAGAGATTAGCAATTATGGAAAACTTCCCTTTAAATCTAAAGGATACTGGGTATTTATGATCCGTTTCTTTGCACCGATTGCTATCTTCGTGATCTGGTTAAATTCTTCGGGAATCTCGAAATTTTTTACAAAATAACAAGCGGTGTTATACAGGGCGAATTTTCGCCCTGTTTTTTTCATAAAAATACCGACCTCCTGTCGTCAGTTTCTCGATCTACCTTTTTTGGGGGCGGTACAAAAGCTCTGATTGTTTTTTATCCTTATACTATTTTCAATAGAAGTATGGATATATCTGTTTTTCAAACCACGAAAAAACGGTTTATCTTCTATGGAACACAAGATTGTTTATACCCATAATTCAAAGGAATAGTAGTATTATCTCCCAATCAAGTGGCCAAGAACAGACCGACGGAAGCATCCGCCGGTCTTATTGTTCGATGACAAAACCACTCTCTTCAACATTCCAACTCTCTCGTCTTTCGACACACGGTATTTGGCCAAATACAAGTACGAACACATCAATCCTCTTCATTAAAGTTCGAAGTTGTATTCAAAACTCTTGAAGAGTCCTCTACAATCATCTTTCGATAGTAGTTGAAGATATGTTTTTGAGCATAATCGGTAAAGTAGTTCTCCACAAAAGTATTCTTTTGCTTCGCAAACTGTTCTCTGAGGTTCGAGCTTTGGAGAAGGACATAGAGCTTTGCAATAAAATCTCCACAGTTGTCGGGACCGAAGAGAACTCCGTTCTCCCCATCCTCGATCAGGTCGACATTCCCCTTTGTTCTCGCCGCCAAAACAGGTAGGCGACACTCCAAAGCATGGACGATGCCCTCAGGTATCCCTTCAATCAGCGAAGGAGAGATATAGATGTCACAGATCGCATAGAGATCACTTACATCTTCCTTTTCCAAAAAAAGAATATTCCTTGATACCCCCTCCCTTTCCGCCTCTTCCTTGAGCTTGGACAGAAATTCTCCTCTTCCGTTGCAGACCAGTTTGAAATTTGGAAAACGCTCGATAATGGGCATAATGTTTCGAATCAAAAATATATGGTTTTTATCCTCTTCATAATTGTTTTCGTAGAGGGCAACAACATAGTCTTTGGTCAAACGATATTGTTTTCTCACAGATTCGGGATCCAGATCCCGTATCTTTCGTGCGATCGGCTCAACACCCATCCCGTAAAGTTTTACGATGGTGTCCATAGAAAAGTTGAACTCTTCCGCGATATGCAAATCCGTATCGTTGGAGACGATGACAAGATCGGTGACCTTACCCGCCTTCTTATGACGTTCAAAACACTTTTTCTCCTCTTTGCCGCTCGGATCTCCATAGAAGGGATATTCGATCGCCAGATAGAAGATTTTGGGTCGTTGTTCGGGTTTGAATGCCGACTTGGCAGCCATTCGGATCAAATAACCCGGCATATCTTCGTAGGAGATGATCGCCGTATACTTCTCTTCCAGAAGAAGTGCTTGAAGCTGTTTGATCTGCTTCCTTTCAACGTTGAATCCGCTTTTTACCGTAAAATCAAAGTCGATCATCTGATCGGTGTGGTCTATATCCATTCGATTATCTCTTCCCAGCAGATGGACCTCATATCCGTTTCGTTTGAAAAATTCAAGGTGTTTTGAGAATCTTTCATCTATATCGGATAGTTCCGTCCCGACAAATAGTACTTTTTTCATAAAAACCTCTTTTTCTGTTTCGTGTTGCTGATGCTCCGCCGGCTTTTTGGATAGGATGGCTTGTATCTTAACTGTTATTTGATAGAACTCTTGTCGTATCGATGTTGTAACCACAAAAAGTTGTTTCATTTCCCTTGAAATACAAACCTTTCATATCGACAAGTCAAATGAATGATCAATTTCCTACGACAACTCCGATATCTTCGTGCGGACACCATACACTTTCCTGATCAAATTTTAAGAATAGCTTGTCAATTGTATTGTTTCCATTATAATATAAGTTTAGAAGAAAAGGAATACATCCCCTGTTTTTTCTACATTTTTGTATCACTTGACAAATTTTCGTCACCCTTGGAGGAGATTATGCTATTTAGCAGTGCTATTTTTTTGTTTTGGTTTCTACCGATCACCCTCATCGTCTATTTCTTGCTTCCACTTCGAAGCCTTAAAAACATTTGGCTTTTTGGAGTAAGTTTGTTTTTCTATGCGTGGGGTGAGCCGATCTTTGTTTTTGTAATGATCGCTTCCATCCTTTTCAACTACCTTATGGGGTTGGGCATCCATTATTACAGATCCTCTGTAAAAAAACAGCGTCTCGTACTTTTTTTTATGACATGGATCAATCTTTTTGTATTCTTTGTATTTAAATATTGGGACTTCTTCATCTCCAACGTGAACACCGTCTTCCAAACGGAGTTTGCCCCCCTTCATCTGGGGTTACCGATCGGAATCTCCTTTTTTACCTTTCAGGCGATGAGCTATGTTATGGATGTATATTACGATCCGGAGCACAGCCCCGTGCAGAAGAATCCCTTCCGGGTAGGGCTCTATATCTGTCTGTTCCCTCAGTTGATTGCAGGACCTATCGTCCGCTACCGGACCGTCGCCGGAGAGATCTCTTCTCGAAGAGAAAACCTTAACGATATTTCTTCCGGGATCGTGCGTTTTATGATAGGGTTTGCAAAAAAAATCCTGATTGCAAATAATATGGCGATCATCTCCGACCTGATCTTTTCCCAGCCTCCACAACACTTGAGTTGGAGTTTTGCATGGCTCGGTGCCGTCTCTTACACCTTCCAAATCTACTATGATTTTTCGGCATACTCCGATATGGCAATCGGTCTGGGACTCGTATTCGGGTTTCACTTTTTGGAAAACTTCAACCATCCCTATATTGCAGGTTCAATCACCGATTTTTGGAGAAGGTGGCACATCTCTTTAAGCACATGGTTTCGCGATTATGTCTACATTCCCCTGGGAGGGAGCAGGAAGGGAGTAGGAGCCACCTTTCGAAATCTCTTCCTCGTATGGTTATTGACAGGGATCTGGCACGGAGCAAGTTGGAACTTTATCTCTTGGGGTCTGTATTACTTTGTCTTTCTTTCTTTAGAGAAGTTCGTCATCGGAAGAAAGAGGCTGGAAAAGTTCGAAACCTCAGTCCTTGCACGCATCTATGTAGGTGTCGTCGTCGTGTGCGGATGGGTGTTGTTCCGCTCGGAAACCTTGGGGTATGCACTTTCCTACCTCGGTCGAATGTTCTCTTTTGATAGTTCAGGCCTCTCCTTTGCATCCACTTTGTTTTACTTGAGGGAATATCGACTGTTTTTTGCAGGCGCCTGCCTCTTCTCCCTCCCTCTTGCCTCCTTTTTGGAAGGGAAGATCAAGGAGGAGAGCCTGATTAGTTCGGCCCTGTACTTCGGAGCTAGAAACATCTTCGTTGCAATTACCTTCTATCTCTCCGTCATCTATCTGATGAAGGGAACCTATAACCCGTTTATCTACTTTAATTTTTAATATTATTATGTAATCTAAGGTGACCCTATCGATTCTGCAAGTGTTGTGACACATTGATGTTTCTACTGACTTCAACTACGCTATGAACTCTTCTACATTATAGATAGGAATACCGAATACATGGAACTATCAATATGCCACGAAAAGCTGTTTCGTATGAAATACAAGTCCTCGATATCAATAAATGCCGTATATCATTCTTCGATAAAACTATGGTCATATCCATTCTACAACGAAGAAAACTCATTTTATACTATTACCTATTAGAATTGACAGGCTGAATGCTCTGAAACTGTAACTTATGTCCGATCTAACTTTACAAACGGAAACCGCCTCCTCCCATCAGGTAGGAGGCGATGGTGTTTTATTCTTAGATTTCTTCTTCCATTTCTTCGTAGTCCACTTCGATCACTTCTCCCGACGCGGAAACGATTTCGATTTCATTTCCCTCAGAGCAATAATCGGGGTTGCTCAACATTGTATCTTGAAGGGATTCCTTCAATTTGTCACAGCAGGCCTTGAAGGTGAAGAAGGTCAGACCCCCTCCGACAACACCGCCTATGACCGGAATAGATTTCTTAAAGAAACCTGTAAACACTTCCTTCGTCATCTTCACTCCAAACCACTTACTCACACTTTTTACGATCGGATAAATGGTACCTTTGGTAAGAGCCTTTTTCATCAATTGCTTTTGAACCCCATTTCCCAGAGCCGTGGCTATTGATTTGATAGCTTTATTAGCGCCTGCAACTCCATACATAGCGCCCATACACACGACAAGCATATTCATGGTCTCCGTATCAATAACATCACCCTTCTCCTTCAAATCGATCTCTGGAAAACCGTACAAATAGAGCAGTTTTTGCATTACACGAAGCATATATCCATAGTATTGAGCGATATCAGCCGGTATAGTTGCTACCATTGCGACCCCTCCCGGAGTTCCCAGCGCCGCGGAGATCCCCGATACGCAATTACGCTCGTACTTGATCACCTCATCGGCTATTTTATCTATATCTTCCGGTTTGATATTGGCATGCAACGGGTTATGAAGAATGACATCATCAATGACCTCTTGCGAATATTTCTTAAACAACTCCTTTCTCAAAAAGGATGCTCGATCGATCCTGACTCCCGGAACATTGAGTCCCATAATAATCACATCTTCTATGCCGATCTGTCCGTCTCCGTTTTGATCAAGAGCTTTGAACACCGCCTCTTTTGACGCCGTTACGGAATCTGCGGTTTTCTTCACCAACGTCGTTGAAGCATCCCCCGTCGCACCGGCGACCTTGACTATCCCCTTGCCTGTAGCGGATGTGGCTTTCGCTATCCCCTTACCTGCGACAGCTGCGGCTTTTGCTATCCCTTTGCCTGCCACATCGGCCACCTCAAATAACTTCTTTCCCGTCGAATTTTCTTTCATTTCTTTTCCTCCTATCAAGGACGATACGTCCCATTATTTTTTCATAATAAGGTTTGTAAATCTTGCGACCTCTCCGGTCATTTCTTTGATATCTTTGAACATGCCGCACAAAGCCAAAGTTCCGATTTCCCCTCGTGTTTATAAAATACGAAAGTTTGCAGGATCAACAACGTCATCCTTCATATAAAATTAAGGAAACACCGCATTTTAAAAAAACGTCGTAAATTCACTGTATAGGAATACTTAATTCCTCAAAAGTATTGATTTGACAAAACTTTATTTCCTATAAATTCATAGAAACATCAAGGTTTCATATTTGTGAGACATTGCCTTAATTTTTCAAATTATGCGCTACTACCATAGTACTGTCTTTCCTACTTCAAAGTCTTCTTTTCCGTTACTGGAGGATATTGGCTCTCAAACAATACCAGAAGCTGTGATAAACGGGAATCCAAAAAGATAACCGCTTGTTCTCTAATATCGGCCGGGATCCCGTAGTAGGCTTCGGCCACTCCTCCACATATTGCTGCCACGGTATCGCTGTCACCTCCGATAGAAATTGCATTTCTTACCGCATCTTCGAAACCGTTTGATTCAAAAAACGCTTGCAAAGCTTGAGGCACCGTTTCCTGACAGGTCTCATTGAACTGATAGCTGTCTCTGATCTCATCGAGGGTAAAGTCCATAGGATAATAATTCTTATCAATATGATCTCTAATCTCACCGATATCACTTCCGGTCTTAGCCATATAGATTGCTACCGCTGTAGCCTCAGCCCCTTTGAGCCCCTCCGGGTGATTATGAGTCACCTCTGTAACAAGCCTTGAGAGCAACTTGGCCTCGTCCAAACTTCGTGCAGCAAAGCCCGCGGCACTGACTCTCATTGCAGAACCGTTGCCATAACTGTGATACGGTTGCGGATCATCCGAAAACATCCACTCACAAAATCGTCCGCCGTATCCACAGTCGGGATAGTTTCTTCCAACAGCCTGCATACATTCCACTGTTCTTTCGGAAAGGTCGCTGTAGTCCGGTTTACTTTCCACTATCGCTTGAGCCACCGCAAGGCTCATAATGCTGTCATCGGTTGGAAAACACTCCGATGTAAAAAACTCAAAGTCTTTGTCCCTGTGATTGTTCCACTCAAAACGCGACCCGACGATATCTCCGATTATTGCTCCCAGCATAAGGTCTCCTCCTTTTTTCTCATCTCTGTCGATTATAAATACACTCGTTTAATACTGTTATCATTTTAAAGCATCAAAGATCCTTTTTCTTTTAAAAACAGAGATTTTTAGGACTTATTAGCCTACCCTAGTGTACCGATACATTGATATTTAGCTTTATTTGTATCTTAATTGTAAACCAAAAGAATTTCTATCCATGTCAGGGTTATTATGAGTTTCAACGTGCCATTATACTAATCCATCTGTCTTTCTATCTGATCAATCAACGTAATATCTGCCGGAAGCCACTGAACGCTGTGCAATTCACCTTTTGTAAGCCACTTTGAATCTTCTGCTTCTTTTAGCACAAGATCACCTCTTATAATTTCAGCCCAAAAACAATCCATCGATAGGTGAAATGTCGGGTAGTCATATTCTATGGTTCCAATCAAATCTCCCACAAGAATCTCTGTTTCTAACTCCTCTAATATTTCTCTTTTCAATGCTTCATGAGACGTCTCTCCAGCTTCAACCTTTCCACCGGGAAACTCCCACATTCCCTTAAACTCTCCATACCCCCGTGCCGTGGCAAAGATTTTGTCAACCTTTCGTATTACTGCTGCAACCACCTTTACTGTCTTGTTCATCATTCATAAATCTCCCAGAACTTGTGCTCTACCCCAAATGAACCTTTATCCCTGGGTTCAAGTCCAAGCACTTTACAATATTCTTTATAAGCTTCACCAAGCTTTGCATTAGGTATTGGCTTACCAGCACCTAATAGACTCTCTATTATAGAATTGGTTTCTCTCCCATCTTTCTCTCCATTATTCTCATGCTTAACCATTGAGTTTTCCTTATAACCAACAAAGCGGCTAGGATAAAACCTGTATACACCCTCCTTTTTCATTGCAACAAAACACGTACCTCGCTTGATGAGCTCTAATGCAAATGAATATTCCGGATCTTTTTTGGAATCCAAGTACTTATCAATGGTCTCACAGTTATTCCGAAGGTCATCAAGTGATGCGATCGTTGGAGTATCACATAACATCCATGACAATTCTAAAACCGTAAACAGATGATCATTACACCTCGAAGCCTCTTCCACGAAAAAAATCGCCAGCTCCCTATTGAGTTCAAAAAGGTATCCCATATTTCCGTTCCCATCTTTATCAAAGGGAAAATATTTTATATTACAATATTCAACTATTTTATCTTTATAATCTCCATGCTTTAACGGTCTTTTCAAAACATGATAGTTGCAATCTACCCTTCGTCCATCCTTTTCCCATTGATCCCAATCTCCAGGACGTTTGCTGTCAACACAATGTTCTTTTACAATACTAATAGCTCGAATATACCCGTTTGAGCAGTGAAAGATAATATCCCCTCGTTGAAGCTCCATCAGCCTATCCCAATGATGGCATGTTCCACCTGACTTTGTATATTTAGGAGCCCATATGAATTGACCTCTACACTCCTCATCATAGGTATCACCCTGAAAAACCAAATATGTTAACACCTTGCCCGGCGCCCTTTTAACTACGTTATTCTTTTTTTGCGCACTAGATTTTTTAACAGTCTTTTTGATTTCTTGACGTTTCAGAATCTCTAAACGTCTCTCTTCTTCAACAACTTTCTTTGCAGCTTCCTCAGCCTTTTTTGCTTCTTTAGCAGCCTTCACTGCACGCATTTCCGCATTTATAAGCTCAGCAACAGTAGGATCCAGCGCAGCGATGAACTTATCAAATGCTTCCGGGTAAGGGAACTTACTTTTTTTCGTTTGAAATTCAATGGTTATGTACTTCTCGTCACATGCAATTACAGTTCCTATGCCAAACACCTTATGTTGAACTTTTTCGTTTATTAGATTCATTACACTTGCCTCGCTTTCTGTTAAACAATTTTTTGTCGCTCTACATATACTACTTATGGAAATATCGCACAAAGGCGAAATATTGACCTGTCCTGCGAGATAAAAAATGCAGGACTTGTCAAATCAACATTTTTAAGAAATTCACCTTTCATACAAAATGGATTTTTCGCCGACTTTTTGAATTATGCGGTGTTTTCTTATATTTTTCTTTCATCAAAGCTCCAGACCCTGATGATGTAGCCCATTGATACTATTGTCCTATTTACGAAACTGCATAGCTCTGTATTTGTCAAGCGAAAAATGGTCCAGGGATCTCATCGAAAAACGGCCCGTTATTTTAGCCACTCCCTCGTTTCTTTAACCCGATAACTCTCCCCGCTCA
>NZ_JBHSHL010000017.1:0-725 GCF_042652965.1 Filifactor villosus | reverse complement strand
TTCGTCGTTATAAGGATGGAACCTGTGTCGTTTCTGTTTGATATCAGGTTAAAAAGGATCTCATTTGCTTCTTTGTCGAAGGAGATATAACCAAGTTCATCCAGAATCACAAGATCATAACGCTCAAATTTTCTCCTGTATAAGCTGATTTGATTCAAGCTCATGGCTTCTTTCAGCTCTATGACAAGGTTGGGGACACTCGTATATAGTACGCTCATTCCTTTCATGCAAGCTTCGATCCCCAGTGCAATAGCTAAATGCGTCTTGCCTGTTCCGGGGTTTCCAATCAGTATGACATTTTTGTTTTCTTCAATAAAGTCAAGTGTTTTCAGAGAGTTTATTCGTCTTACCAGTTCTTTATTCATGTGATCGGTTTTAAAGTCGATCAAGTATTTTTTATGAGGAAATTTGCCCTGTTTTATCCTCTTTGTTATTCCATTTTCTCGTCTTAGAGCAGCCTCCTTTTCCAATAGGTCTTGCAAGAAACAGCTGATCGGTTCCCCATGTTCTTCTGCTTCTTTGATTCGTTTTTCTGCATAGCGAAAGGTGTAAGCGAGCTTTAAGAACTTTGCATTTTCCTTAATGGACATATCTGATATCCCCCATAAACAGTGCAGAGAGTTTCTCTAATTCCTTCTTTGTATTCTCAGATACTCTATCTTCAAACTCTTCTTCGACTTCCAAGATAGATCTTGCACCAACTCTTCCTACACGCACCAATTCTT
>NZ_JBHSHL010000016.1:0-2530 GCF_042652965.1 Filifactor villosus | reverse complement strand
TATATCTTTTATTTTATCATAGTTTTGTTCCTTATAGGGAACTATTAGCTCTTTTTGTGCGGTATTTCCTATATTTTTATTTTTTTCTAACAAACAACATTCTTTTTTATTATCTTTTATGCTTCTCTCGCTCTTAAACTCATTGAATAACACATTGTAGAATAAAGCATGGTGTGTTGTGATTATGAATCTTAATTCCTCAGCCCTTGAATTAGATATCGTCTCTCTTAAAGAAATCGCCAACTCTATAAGATGATTATCATCTAAAGAGGTAACCGGATCATCTATAAAAATATATTGAATAGCATTAAATTCATCTGTGCTTCTGTCACTGATTTCATCAATATTTAACTCTGCTATAATTGTTTCGATCAATACAAAAAATACAGCCCAAATAAAAATGCTTTCCTCACCCTTGGAAATTTTGATATTTTCAACAGCTTCCTCGTCTCCGGTAGGTAAACTAAACGTGATTTCTCCAGTACTTGTATTGATATTAGGTTCAATCTTTGAAGAAGTAAATTCTTTAAATCTCTCTGCTATCTCATTTTCTTTTCCTTGTCTTACTATAAGGTCAATAAAGCTTGAATTTTTATTAATCTTAAGTTTTCTATCATTATCATTTTCTAAATCATTGTCCCAAGAAAATAAATCTTCCGTGAAAGCATTATAATAAACTACATGCTTAATAACTTCATCGTCTTTTACCTCATTGACAAGATTTTTAAATTCCATTGACAATCTTGTCTTCCCCGTTGCATTGAAAGCGTACAATAAAGTGATTTTTTTATTGGAATCTTTAATTCTTTGAGCTATTTCTACTAAAGAACCGTACTCCTCCATACTCTCACCTCATATCTTAATTTCTTCCCTTAAAGTCCAATAGCTTCTCTCTATAATACTCATACTGCTTCTGCCTTAACTCTATTTCTTTCGGTAATCCTTGAGAAATATCATTGATAAGAGCATCGAACTCATCAAGAATTGAAACAATATATTCTTGGACTGGGACAGATGGAAGTACAAATTCATATTCCATAATTTTATTTTTATCTCCTCTTGGCATTTTTGCTCCTTTGGAAAATTTGATATCATATTCAAAGAAAGATTCATTGGACAATATCTGATATAAAAATCTTGGAACAATTATATTTTCACAATCCTCTTTTATAGAAATTGCCAACACATCACCATTTGTTCCTCCGTCAATATCCGCCATCCAAATCTTTCTTAAATAAGGTCGTATATTTCCTATCAAAATATCGCCCCGTTTAAAAGCAATTAAACTTCCTACTTTTGGAACATGACTGGAATCCACTTTGCCTAATTTATCCTTCAATAAATTTTCAACACCTACATAATTCTCTACATTTAATAATTCCGCAGAAATTTTTTGATTTGAATATCTTGCAATACTACTTAATACTATTTTATTAACATTACTAAACATTTTTACATCTACAATATCCGCAGCTTCTTTTAATATATCAAAATAACTATCAGATATTATCTGTCTGTCTGTCTGTCTGTCTGTCTATCTGTCTATCTGTCTATCTGTCTATCTGTCTATCTGTCTAGGAATTGTCTCGTTCTCTATATCAAATGTCAATAGCTTTTCACGATAATATTCGTATTGTTTTTGCCTTTCTTCAATTTCTTGAGGCAATAATCCTTGCGTCTCAGAAAGTAACGCTTGAAACTTATCAAGGATTTCGACCACTTTATTTTGAATTTGAATAGGCGGAAGTGATATTGAAAACTTAGCCATATCATCTCCGTGTATACGAATTAACTTTGTTCCTGTAACTTTCTTTTCTTTTTGTTTTTGAAACTCTGCTGTTTGAAAGTAATAAGCAATATACTTAGAATTTTCAACCGTACTGTAGCTATACATATCTCCCGAAAATCCAACTTCTTCACTTCCAAGCCAAACCAAGCTTTTCCCTACATCCTCTATATTTTCGGAAGTTGTAGCGATTAAAATATCACTAAACTTTGCTTTTTTTAATTTAGAAAAAATATCATCACTTACAAAGGAAATTGTTCTATCCGTTTCAAACCCATACTGAGTGTATATTTGTCCATAATGAATTACAGGTTTCCCTTTTGCAATAAAATCTCTTTTTTGAAGTCCATTTCCTCTGGTAAATAAACCTATTTCACCAAGAGTAGTAAATCTTACTTGATACCTTTTGTTTTCTAATCTGTCTATCTTTTCTGAAATTTTATTCAAATATTTCTCACTTAAAAGCATATCTCTATAGTACTCATATTGCTTAGTTCTATCCTGTAATTCAGCCTGTAATTCAGTAACATAATTTGTGAATTTGTCAAGTGTTTTTACAATTTTTTCTTGTGTTTCAAGAGATGGGATTGGGATTTCGAATCGTCCCAGGTCCTTAGCATATACATGAGGAATACCACTTCCTTGTTTTAATTCAAAAATTTTATGTTGAACGCTTAGAGCGTGTCTACACAAATTAAACAAGGCATCTTAACCATAAAACGATCGATGCCAAATGAATTGCTC
>NZ_JBHSHL010000015.1:0-49445 GCF_042652965.1 Filifactor villosus | reverse complement strand
GAGCAGTTCATTTGGCATCGATCGTTTTATGGTTAAGATGCCTTGTTTAATTTGTGTAGACACGCTCTAGGAAGGCCGCCATAAATACGGCGAGTTTTACATTTACCTTCTTTAAGGACTTGAATACCGCATAAGCTACAAGCGGTCCCGCAACCGCCATGGAAAAGGTGTTGGCACCGAGGGTGGATAGTCCTCCGTGTGCCAGGAACAAAGCTTGAAACACCAGCACGATCAAACCCAACACCGCCGTAGGTGCAGGTCCGAACAGGATGGCTGCAAGACCCGTTCCTGTCGGGTGCGAGGTGCTGCCCGTTACGGAAGGCAGTTTCAAAGCGGAAAGCACGAAGATAAACGCTCCGCAAAGTGCCAACAAAAGTTTTTTCTCAGGTGTTTCCTTCAAGATCTTGGAGATCTTGTTAAATCCGATCAACACAAAAGGCAAACTTGCCGCTGCCCAAACCGCACACCACAGCGGATCGAGAAACCCTTCCATAATGTGCATCGCGTTGGAGTATACGGGAAACATAAAGACCATATACACCAAAGCGATCAGTACCGCCTTTCTCTTTTTGATGTTCATAGGAACCTCCTTCTCATAATAAAATATTTGAACAAAACCTCGGATGTCTTCTTCCCCCCAGTACAGAAAACATCCTTATCATATCGACTTCGGCATCGCAAATTGCAACGGCACCGAAGTAAATATCTTATTTTTAAGAAAGCACCGCATAACACAAGCATTTTAAGGCAAGTGTCTCTGATCAAACAGCGTGATCCTGTTGTCAAATCATTACTATTCTCGGATAGAAGTACGGTCATATCCGTTCCGCGACTACGAAAACTCATTTCATCTTCCATGTAGTGCAGAGCTCCGATATCAATACCTCAAGTGATGTCCTGCAGATCGTAAAACAGAGCAGGTCGATCCCTCCATCCCCCCGAACAAGTCCTCTTATCGATGAGCCAGACCGCGCATGACCTTTAAATTGCTCTCTATCGTCCTCTCGATGTCCTCATCCGTCAGAGTTATATTCATAAACATCGCTTCGAACTGAGCAGGCGGAAGCAGGATGCCTTCTTCGAGCATAGCGCGGAAGTAGGTCGCATAGAGTTTGACATCGGAGGTCATGACGCTCTCGTATGAATCGATCTTTTTATCGGTAAAAAACAGGCTCAACATAGAGTGATAACGGTTGACCCTCGCTTTGATTCCGCACCTCTCGATATTTCTTTGAAACCCTTCTTCCAAGCGCTTCGCCTTCTCCGTAAGAGAGGAGTAGACTCCGCCGTCTTCCTTCAGTCTGTCAAGCACATAGCAACCCATCTTCATCGCCAGAGGATTGCCCGACAACGTCCCCGCCTGATATACACTTCCGCTCGGTGACACCTGCTCCATAATCTCCCTCTTTCCCGCATAGGCACCCACAGGAAGACCTCCCCCTATGATTTTGCCGAAACAGACCATATCCGGCACGATGCCGAACAGTTCGGCGGCACCTCCGTAGGATAGCCTGAACCCCGTGATCACCTCATCGAAGATCAGCACGATGTCTTCTTTCGATGTGAGTTCTCTCAAGGCCTGCAAAAATTCCATCTTGGGAGTGACCACGCCCATATTGCCCGGCACAGGCTCGATGATCACGCAGGCGATGTCGGGACCGTGTCGCTCCACTTCCCTTCGGACGGATTCGATATCGTTGAATCGGCAAACCAAGGTATGTTTGATCGTATCCTCGGGCACTCCGGGACTCGTGGGAACGTTAAAGGTCAAGGCTCCCGACCCCGACTTCACCAAAAGGGCGTCCGAATGTCCGTGGTAACATCCCTCAAACTTGATGATCTTATTGCGTCCGGTGTAAGCCCTCGCTACCCTGATTGCCGACATGGTGGCTTCCGTTCCCGAATTCACCATTCTGACCATATCGATCCCCCGATAGGCACCCACGATCCTCTCGGCCATCTCAAGCTCGACCTCGGACGGAACACCGTAGGAGATCCCTTCGCCCAAGGCCTCGATTGCAATACGGTTGAGTCCTTCATCACAATGCCCCAGGATCATTGGTCCCCAGGAGGAGATATAATCGATGTATTTATTTCCGTCGACATCGTAGAGATAACTTCCCCTTGCCTTTTGAATAAAGACGGGGTTTCTTCCTACGGAGCCGAAGGCGCGAACAGGGCTGTTTACTCCTCCCGGAATAACCTCCTTCGCCTGTTCAAATAAGTAGTCCGATTTTTTAAACTCCATGTCCCTCACTCCTTACCTATAATAATACCATTTTATTTTTTCTTTTCTACAAGAGTTTCCTCCATAAGGTGAACAACGCCGGATCTAAACTCTCCGATCCGATAAAGCCCCTCCGTTTGACAACCTTTAAGATCATCATCCTTATATGAACGTCAGAAAAATAATTTTTACGACCATCGGTCTTCGCTTACCATATTCTCCAAAAAACAAACTTCTTGATTTTTCTCTTTCTTCTATGCTAAGATGTGTGTAATGGCTCATAATTTTTAAACTCTTTGTATTTTTAGTGTCCTAACTTCATTATACAAGTTTTTAGTTTATGAGTCATTTTGTTTTATTTAGTGTTGCACTTATATTGTAAACCTAAAACTATATTATCTATCGGAATCGACAGGTTGAACTCTTTGAACCGTCGCCCTCCAAATTGTTTTTTCGGCAATGCCAGAGGTTTCATACCCGGTATTTCAAATGGAGAACAGTATTACACATCCCTATTGCCGGACTTCAGATAATAGGAAATACAGATTTGAAGAAACCTCGAAACCTTCCACCCTTACTCCAAGTCCTCTTTTGTGATCGCCATGGATGGATATTGCATCAAATTCGTCAGGTCCATATCCATGGGAACGCTGTACATCATATAGCACTGATCGGAATTTGCAACGATCATCTCCTGCATCTTCTCTTGGGCGAGGTTTCTGTCCTGAGTGATAAAAACCACGGAGACCACGCCCACTTTTTTGCTTCCTTCCTCTCTTATTCCTCCGCGCAAAACAACCTTTAATTCCTTCTTTACCTGTTTTTCCACATTTTCCATTTCTCTCCTACCTCCTGTTTTCTTCTCTTGACAATGCAAGACGCTCCTGCATTTCCTCGAGCTTTCTTTGTCTTTCCTTTTTGCTCAAGCCTTTGTTCAACTCTCTCCAAAGTTCCAACCGATAGTGCAAGCTTTCAGATTTCGGCGGAAACTCTACCTTTCTACCGTCTATAAGCATCCCTTCCAACCGATTCCGACAGATCTCATCATCCATGACCGCCATATACAGACAGTCCCTCTCATACTCTTCTCTCAACTTCAAACGCAGTTTGGATACCAAACAACAGCCCAAAGCACCGAGCAGAAATCCACCGCCGAACACCGCGGTTCTACCCTCAAGACACTTTCTTACCTGCCTACATCTCATCTCTACAACCTCCTGTAACAATAGCAATTCTCCAATATGTGAATCCTTTCCCGTATCTATCTTGCTTTTTATGAAGCATCTCTCAAAGATGAAGAAACTTCCCTACCATCTTACAGCATATGAAACGTTTGTGGAACAACAGGTTCCGAATACCCTGTGACCCTTGACTCTGAAACTGTTACGAAAACGCGAGTTCCACCTCGATGAACACTTTTTGAATCATTTACAACTTCAACCGTTGCAAGCGTCAACTTAAATAAAGAGAGTATTACAACAGAGGTGCGATCTCCTTTGCAAAGTAGGTGATAACGATATCGGCTCCCGCACGCTTGATAGCGATGAGGCTCTCCGTGATCACATCCTCGTTCATCAGTCCCTGTTCCACCGCGGATTTAAGCATGGCATACTCTCCGCTTACCTGGTAGGCGGCAATGGGGATGTTGAAGGTTTGTGAAGCCCTCTGTACGATGTCCAGATATGGCATTGCAGGCTTTACCATAACAATGTCCGCACCTTCTTCGATATCCTGCTCGATTTCTCTGAGTGCCTCGTTTGCATTTGCACAGTCCATCTGATAGGACTTCCTGTCCGAGAACTTGGGTGCCGAGTTTGCCGCTTCCCGAAAAGGTCCGTAAAACGAAGATGCAAACTTCGCACTGTAAGACATAATAGGAAGGTTCTTATATCCGTTTTCATCCAAGACCCTTCTGATCTCTCTTACGCGAAGATCCATCATATCGGAGGGAGCGACCATATCCGCACCTGCCTTCGCATGACTTAAAGCAACCTTACACAGGACCTCAACGGTCTCATCGTTTTTCACCCCTCCTCTTTCGTCGAGGAGTCCGCAGTGCCCGTGCTCCGTATATGCACAAATACAGACATCCGTGATTACATAGATGTCTTCTCTCAACTCTTTGATCTTAGCAACAGCTCTCTGGACAATCCCGTCTTCGCTGTAGGCAGAACTTCCCTCAGCATCCTTTGTCGATGGAAGACCGAACAGGATAACATACCGAAGTCCCAGTTTATAGAGTTCTTCGATCTCCTCTTCCAACCTGTCTGTCGATAGATGAAAACAGCCTTTTAAAGAGGGGATCTCTTCTCTTATTCCCTCTCCTTCTACCACAAACAAGGGATAGACCAGATCCGACTTATGCAGACGAGTCTCACGGATCAATTCCCTGCTCAAGGCACTGCTTCTCATCCTCCTCGATCGTTTTTCTGTCATTTATTCTTTTCCTCCTCTTCGATCAACACCTCGACGAGGGTCTTGATATCGTGTTGTCCTGCCTGTGCGTGAACCTTGTAACCATGCTCCTCAACAGTCGAACTCGTAATCGGACCTATGGAGATGATCTTCAATCCATCATTCTTTAAGAGCGGATCCGCCTTATCTCCAAGTATAGAAACGGTATTTCGAACCGTTGAAGAACTCGTAAAGGTGATATAATCAGGTACATCCTCTATCAATTTCTCCACAACAAGTTGATGAGGTCCTTCCACCAAAGTATCGTAGATGTGGATCTCGTTGACGGAGCAAAGCGTCTCCAAGTTCTTTCGAAGATAGTCCCTCGCTATCTCCGATCTCGGCAAGAGCACCCTGCTGTCAATATCGAGATGGTTTTTCAACTCTTCAAACAAACTCTCCGCCACATAGGTTTTGGGAAGGATGTCCGCACGCAGTCCGTACTCCAACAAGGCTGCCTGAGTTCCGCTTCCGATGGCACAGAGCTTCAACCCGGAGAGACTCCTGGTATCCTTTTCTTTGAGCAGGACCTCCATAAAGATATCCACCCCATTTTTGCTTGTGAAGATCAGGTGGGTATAGTTCTCTATCCTCGATATTTCTTCGGACAGTTCCTCCAAGTTTTTGGGAACGATCTTGATGGAAGGAAGCTCGATTACTTCAGCTCCGAGGTCTTTGAGAGAATTTGCCAGCCCGCTTATCTGCTCCCTCGCCCTTGTAACGACAATCTTTTTGCCGAACAGGGGACGGCGTTCAAAGAAGTTCAGTTTCTCCCTCAAAGAAACCGCCTCGCCTACCACAATGAGAGAAGGCGAAACGAGGCCCTCTTCTTTTCCTGCAAGTTCCTCAATCTTCCCCAGACTTGCGCAAACGGTGCATTGTTGCGGATACCCCGCCCGGCTGATCACGGCGACAGGAGTTTCGGGAGACTTTCCGGCCCCCAAAAGTCCTCGCGTAATGGAGCCGAGGTTCTTCAGTCCCATATAGAAGACGAGGGTACCTTCCAAAGCCGAAAGAGTCGCATAGTCGATCTCCTGTCCCTCATCCCTGTGATGGCCCGTGATCAGATGGAGGGACGAAGCCAAATCCCTGTGCGTGATGGGGATCCCCGCATAACAGAGGCCTGCTATCCCGCTTGTGATGCCGGGAACAACCTCGAAGTCCACTCCTTCGCGATAAAGTACCTCTCCTTCTTCTCCTCCTCTGCCGAAGACATAGGGATCTCCTCCTTTGAGGCGTACAACCCTATGACCCCTCCTTGCCCTCTGCACAAGCAAGTCGTTAATTTCTTCCTGTTTCATCAAATGTTCCGACGAGGACTTGCCCACATCGATCAATTCCACATGAGAGCCGAGATGAGCAAGCAATTCCTTGTTGAGCAGGCGATCGTGTACGACCACATCCGCCGCCTCCAGTATCTTCTTTGCCTTTACGGTGATGTTGTCCGCTTCTCCGATACCGGCTCCGACCAAATACACCTTACCGTTTTTCATATTTTTCTACTTCCCCCTTGATATCGCGAGCCAAGGAGACAGCCAGTTTCCTATGTTCTCCTATCCTGCAATTTCCTTTCTTCTTCAATAACACTCCTGCATCCTCCGTTCCGAAGAGAACAGTCAAGAAGACGTGATCCCCCTCGATTACAGAGTAAGCTCCGACCGGTGAATGACAACCTGCTCCCACCTCTTCGAGATAGGCCCTCTCGGTCTCCGCACAGATATTTGTATCACGGTCCGAGATCGCTTCTATCAGAGAGAACATCCTTCTGTCGTCCTCCCTGATCTCGATCGCCAAAATCCCCTGACAGGCCGCAGGTACAAACTCCTGCGGATCAAGATACAGGGATATCCGATCACGGTAACCCGCCCTGATCATCCCCGCCGCCGCAAGCATCACTCCATCCAAGCCTTCAGTGCGGATCTTCTCCATCCGAGTTTCGATATTCCCTCTGATCGCAACACTCAAGACTTTGTTTTGAGCAAGTTGGAACATCCTCCTCTTGCTCCCCGTTCCTATCTTCTTATTCCTCAATTCTTCAAGAGAAGAAGCTCCTTCTTTTAGTACGAGGACATCCGCTGCTACCTCCCTCTTGGGAGAGTTCGCTAAAATCAGTCCTTTGGGGAGGATGCTTGGCATATCCTTCATCGAATGTACCGCCATATCGATGCCTCCGCTTAGGAGCTCATCCTCCAGTTCCTTAATAAAGATCCCCTTATCATCCATCTTGTGAAGGAGGGTATGTTGATCTCTATCTCCCTTTGTTTTTATGATCTTGGGGACGAAACGGATGCCGGGATGTTTGCTTTGTAACTGCTCAATGACTTGTCCCGTCTGTGTCAAAGCAAGATGACTTCCTCGTGTCCCTACTACTATTTCCAAACTTCTTCTCCTTTGATCTTCTTCAAATACGTTTCAACTTCCATCTTATCGGATTTTAACAGTTCCTCACAGATTCCGGCTACATCTTTTTTCTCGCCCCTCTTCGAAGCCTCTACCGATATCCTTCGAACCTCTTCGATATACCTCAATTTTTCAAAGTCGATATCGAAGAGCGCTTCTTCGATGCGAGATTTGATCATCTTGGAGATCACAGGACTTCCTCCTTCCGTCGAGATCGCTATGCGCAGCATCTCTTTCTCGATCACCGAAGGCATGATGAAATCGCTCTCCTCCTTTTCGTCCGCGACCAAAGTCAAGATCCTCAGTTCCTTCATCCTCTCTGCAAGTCTCCTGTTTACCTCCCGATCATCGGTCGCAAGAAGGGCAAAGTCGACCTTATCGAGCAGATTCCCGTGCTTTTCAAAAAACTCTTCCGCCGACATTCGATACAACGATAACCTCTCATCCTCGATCCGGCGAAACCCCTTCGAAAATTCCTTTGATATGACAATAAGAGAGGCCTCCGACCTCAAGAGGGATCTCGCCTTTCGACAGGCTACCCTTCCTCCTCCGACTACCAAAAACGTCTTCTCCTTCATGTCTATATACAGGGGGTAGTATCTCATCATCTCAGCTCAAAGAGGGAGCTGAGCATATCCATATACCGCTGTGCCTCCTCTTCCTCCTCCATCTGTTTCAAATTTCGAATGGGTTCTCGAATCATTCTCTTGAGAGCGGACTCCAACATCTTCTCTATCACCTTCTTATGTCTATGCTCCAAGGGAACCTTTCGATAGATATAAGACAGGGTATCCTGCTTAATCTGACTGCATCGTTCGTTCAGGGAACGGATTACGGGATCGGTAAGGGTCTTTGCCCGCCAACTCTCAAACTCCGCAATCGCTTCTTCGATCGTACCCCGATGTTTCTCCAGCACCTCTTTTCTCCTCCTTATATTCTCATCCGATTCGGATTTTAAGGAATCGATGTTGTAGAGGAAGACATCCTCAAGCGTTCCCACACTTTCATCGATATCGCGGGGCAAGGCGAGGTCGAGAAGATGGAGGGGACTCTTTCTCTCGGCTAGTGCCCTCGCCGAAAGGATGGTGTGAGGAGAAGAGGTCGCGCAGATGATGATCGTCGCTTCCGGAATGAGCTCAGCCAATCTTTGATACCTCTCCGCCTTGCAGAAGGCATATTGGCTTTGCAGCTCCAAAGTCTTCGCGTAGTTTCGGTTACAGAGGGTGATATCACGAACACCTTCCGCTTCAAGATGCTTGAGAGCCAGCAGGCCCATCTTTCCCAGCCCTATCAGCAGTACCTTCGCCTGCGTGAAGTCTTTGACTTCTTCCTTCAACCTCTTTACTCCGATATAGCTTAGAGAAAGAGGGTTCTGCGAGATCTGCGTTTCGCTCTTTATCCTCTTTGCCGTGGTAACAGCCTCTTGAAAGAGACGGTTCAATATTTTTTTGCTGCTTCTCAGCTCCATCGCGTTCATCATCGCATCCTTGACCTGTCCGAGGATCTGATCTTCGCCGATGACCGCCGAATCCATCCCGAGACAGACTTGATAGAGATGACGGATTACATCGGTTTCCTTCTTTTCGAATAGGAAGTTGCGACAGTCCTCCTGATGAAAATAGGTCGAAAAAAAGTCCTTCACCGTTTCAGATGTTTCTTCGACATCTTCACAGACGAAGTAGATTTCACTTCGGTTGCAGGTCGATAGGACGATGACTTCCTCAAGCCCTCTGTCAAGGAGGAGGTCCGTGGCTTCTATCTTTTTCGACTCTGTAAAGTTGAGCCTTTCTCTCACTTCAATGGGAGAGTTATTGTGGTTTACACCCACCAAGCCCAGTTCCAAATTTCTACGCCTCCCTCTGTTCTTCTTTTAAACGCTTTATCAACTCTTCAATATCACGAAACACATTGCGATATTCCATCTTGGGTCTTCGAATGACGATGCAGGCAAGTCCCAGATCCCTAGCTGCAAGGATCTTGTCATCGACACCTCCGGCCTTTCCGCTGTCTTTGGTAATAACGCTCTGACAGGGGTAGGACAGGTACTGTTCCCGATTCATCCTGTAGGAGAAGGGACCCTGCATCGCAATGATCTGCTTGGCCAAAAATCCGAGTTCTTCACATTTTCGGATCACATCCGAAGTGGGAAGCACCCTGATCGTATAGTGCTCCGATCCCCAATTTTCTACAAAGTCCTGCAAGGTCTTGCTCCCCGTTGTCAAAAAAGCTCTTTCTCCGAAGGTCTTCGCCAGCTCGACCGCCTCCTTGACATCCGCGACGTAGTAGACTCCCTCGTGCCGGATCGTATCCTTTCTCTCATAGCGATAGTAGGTAATCCCGAGTTCCTCGCTCGTCTCCATGGCGGTCTTCGATACGATCTCCGCAAAGGGATGGCTAACATCGACGATGAGGGAGATCTCCTTGTCCCCTATCAGCTTCTTAAACATCTCCTTGTCCATCCTGCCCGACAGCACCTGTTCTTCTTGGGCAACTTCCTCCTTCGCCAGAAGACTTCCGTACTTTGTCGCAGTGGAAAGATAGTAGGCGATCTTCTCCCTGTCAAGAGCACTCGCCAGCTCTCTCGACTCGCCGGTTCCTCCTAAAATCAGTATCATAGTTCTACCGCCTATCTGAAATTCTCCTTGTTTTCATAGCCCCTCTTCGTAATCATTCGTCCGTTTTTAAGGTAGGTGGAGGCATTGCCGACGATGACGATGCTGCTCATATCCACCTTCTCGAAGTCCATGGTCTCCAAGGTGTAGAAGAAACTCTCCTGATCCTCCCGACTCGCATGTTTGACCAAACCTACGACGGTGTCCTTCGACTTGTGTTTTTTGAGAATCTCAAAGGCTTCCCTCAAATACTCCTTCCTTCCCTGACTTCGAGGGTTGTAAAAGCAGATGACGAAGTCTCCCTCTCCTGCGAGTTCCACCCGTTTTTTGATCAGTTCGTAAGGAGTCATCAGGTCGCTCAAACTTATATGGCAGAAATCGTGCATCAACGGTGCTCCCAAGATCGATGCCGCTGCCGTACTCGCGGTTACCCCGCTGATAATCTCGACAGGGATGTCCTCTTCCAGAAGTTCCAAAACCAAGCCCGCCATCGCATAGACTCCGGCATCTCCGCTGCTGATCACGGCGACCTTCTTGCCGGTCTTTGCAATCTCGATCGCTGAACGGACTCTCTCGATCTCGCCTCTCATCCCGTTTTCCACTACCTCTTTATCATCTATCATATCCTTGACCAGGTCGATATAAGTCTTATAACCTACGATGACCTCACACTCTTCAAGAACCCTCTTAGCCTCAAAGGTCATATTGTCCTTATTTCCCGGACCTATGCCCACTACATACAACATCCTCTATTCTCCTTTGTCTATCCCGGATTATTTACAACGATTTTTGAAAAGTATCCGAACGTTACATAGCTATCTCTCAAAAAACGGATTAAGACCACGATTCAACGGATTCACTTTTAGTCTTTGCCTTGCAATCTCGACTCGGATACCCCACCGTGAATAATTCGGGTATATATTTGTATTGACCTCATAATACCGACAGGCTTTCGTACAAAGATATCAGCTCGACAAGGTTGTTGTAGTGTATGAAACATCTGAAACACCCAAAACAAAACCTTATTTTTCTAATCGCCTCACAACTCACAGAAAACCTGTATCTCTTCTTCTCCCTATATCTTAGCAAGAGAGAAGGTCGATCGATCACAACTCGTCTTCTCCTTTACGATCTCTCCCCCGCCTGCAAGGTAGGCACAGCTCTGACTGACGTTATATACCCCGACCTGACGAAAGACAAACTCCGACTTCTCCATGTCAGGCATCCGATCTTCGATACTTCGGATTTCCTCCTTCGTATAAGTCAAAAAGTCCACTCCCAACTCTTCGGCCAGGACCAGGATCGCCTCCTCCTCCTTCTTGATATCGATGGAGGCAAGGACTGCAATCGAGTGCGGGTGGACGTTGAGTGCATCCAAAAATTTCAAGAACTCTTTTTTCAGGAGCTGAGCTTCTATCCCCTTTCGACAGCCCACACCCAGGGCATAACATTTTTTTACAACGGGAAAGATCCTTCGTCCTTCGATCTCAAACTCCTTCTCTTCCACGCGGATCCTACGTCCCCGCACGTCTACATGGGAAGAGACTGTAAACAGAACGATGTTGTCTTCCTTCTTCGTATGAGAAAGGGCGTCTTCCAAGCAGAAAAAGACCCTATCCTCCTCTACCCCTTGTTTTTTCAGGAAATCAAAGAGAATATCTTCCTCCACATCGATACAGGAGACGATTCTCTGAGCCGATATCTCGGCGAGGTTAAGAGCCTTGTAGATGTCGTTATCGCGATAGGAATACGCCTTCCACTCTTTTGCAACGATGTCCCAAGCCGTTTTTTCGTTGACATCCGTAGCCGTGGTTACGACCGGGATACAACCCACATCTCGTGCAAGCTCCCGTGCAAGCTCGTTTGCTCCTCCGACATGACCGCTGAGGAGGCTGATGGCATAGTTCATCCCCTCATCCATAACGACGACCGCCGGATCCTTGGATTTATCCTTAAGAAAGGGAGCAATGGTACGAACGACGATGCCGACCGCCATCACAAAAACAAGATTTTCATAGGAAGAAAATAATTTCTCAACAATATCGCGAAAGGGCGTTTCGTAATAAAAAACTCCCCCTTCTTCCTTCTTCAATTTAAGGGGCAACCAAACCTGAGCATCCAAGTGTCGGCTTAGCCTAAGAGCCGTTGTCCTTCCTCTCGGAGTGATCGCAATGATCGCTGTCTTCTTCATCTCTCTACTTTCTGTACTCATGTTTGAACGCGGGAGCATACAACTTGGAATAATGGTATTCCTCTCCCAAGAACCTTCCTACCAAAATAAGGGCGGTCTTTTTGATCCCCGCCTCCTTTACCTTCTCGGCTATGGTCGAAAGATCTCCCGAGACCTTCTTCTCTTCCGGCCAAGTCGCCTTGTAGATGACTGTACAGGGGGTGTCCTCAGGATAACCTCCCTCGATCAACTCATCGACCACCGCTTCTATGCCGTTGACGGAAAGAAAAATAGCCATCGATGTACGGTGGGCCGCAAAGGATCTCAAATCCTCCGACTCGGGAACGGGAGTTCTACCCGCCATCCTTGTGATGATAAGGCTCTGAGATACCTCGGGAACGGTGTACTCCACCCCTAGAGAGGAGGCGGCTCCGAGAAAAGAACTGACCCCCGGCACCAACTCGTACTCAAGGCCTCTCTTCTTCATCTCTTCAATCTGTTCACGGATCGATCCGTAGATGGAAAAATCTCCCGTCTGGAGTCTTACGACCGTCAAGCCTTTATTTACAGCCTCCTCCATCACATCGACAATCTCAAACAGGTCCATCTTTGCACTGTCATAGATCACACAGCCTTCCTTACAGTAGTCCAACAACTTCGGATTGACCAGGGAGCCCGCGTAGATGACCACATCGGCCTCTTGAAGTTTCCGATATCCCTTCAATGTGATGAGCTCCACATCTCCCGGTCCCGCTCCTACAAAACATACCTTTGACATCTTCATCCCCCTCTAACTGTACTTCCAATTTTTGTTTATCAATATGGTCGTAAAATATGAGACTCTGTCTTTTTCCTTTACGGTAACGGGGAAGATGATCTCCTGCTCCTTCTTCGAAGAGTTACTCACTGCGATCGCATAATCCAACAGATCCAGTTCTTCGATCAGCTCTGCGATCTCAAGATAGTTGCGATACACCTTCATCAGCACGACGGACCTCTCCCTCAACAGATATTCCCTGACCCTTTCTATCCCAACGGTCGCAGGTACAACGATCAGGGCGTCGTTGCCTTCTACCAGAGGGAAGTTGCAGTTTGCCGCAATATCGAGGAAGGAGGTGATCCCCGCTATCGTCTCGACCTCAATCTCCTTCTTCAACTTCTTTAGGAGGTAGATATAGGTGCTGTAGACCAGGGCATCTCCGATCGTGATAAAACCGACGTTCTTTCCCCCGTCGACCTCACAGATGATCTCCTGCGCGATACTGCTCCAAGCTTCTTCCAACACTTCGCTATCATAGGTCATAGGGAAATGCCTCTTTCTTACCTCCACCCTCTCGGAAATATAGGACTTGATGATCTCATAAGCCACACTGTCTTTACTCTCTTCCTTTGCGGAAGGCACATAGAGTATATCGACTGTCGTCAGGGTGTCTATGGCCTTCTTCGTAACATTGTGTTCACTGCCTACCCCTACCCCGATGCCGTAAAACCTTGCCATACTCAAGCTCCTTTCTTCACGCAAAGGATCCATATCGGATTCTCCGGTTTCAGTATCGTATATTTTGCAAGAGGCGTCAGTCTGTTGACTGCAAGCTGGATTCCTCTGAAGGCGGTCAGTTCTTCATCCTGTTTTAGGAGTTTCATCGCCTCATAATAATTTTCCACCGTTACAAAGTTCATCACCATAACTCCTCCATCGTTGAGAAGCTTTTTCGTCCACCGGATGATATCTCCGACATCTCCCGCCGTTCCCCCTACAAAGACGGCGTCGAAGGTCTTCTCCAAAACTACGGGTGCCTTTCCCTCGATGATCTCAAGCCTGTCGGCAATCGAGATCCCCTTGGATACCTCCAAATGAACGATGTTTTCTCTTATCGTTTCCAACGCATCCTTCTTCATCTCTACCACCGTCGCTTCCAACTCCGGGAAGGTGATCAGGGCCTCAAGTACGACGCTCCCGCTTCCCGCTCCGACATCGAGAAAGCTCTTCGCCCTGTAAAGTTCAAGGTAAGAAAGACTGATACTCCTTACCTCCTCCTTCGTCATAGGGACTTTTTCCCTTCGAATAAACTCTCTATCTTCCATCTTATCTCCTATTGTTCTATCATGATCGTTACATTCATATCGTAGGACCTGCACTCCACTTCATCCGCAAAGCAGGCCGTGATGCGTTCCTTTTCATAAGCGAGGTTTTCTCCGATATACATCTTCTTGTTCTTCCCCCTCTTGAGCATCTCCTGTGCAATCTCAAAGGGGCCTATCTTTTCATCCGTGACCATACTGACCTTGCTTAAGGAAGCCATAAGATCAAAGTCGGGGTTCTTTCCATGGGAGGAGGTGAGGTAGACCTCATTCATCGAGAGACCGATCTTCGAAAAGAGGTACTGGATACTGCTGATCCCGTTGATGACCTCTATCCCCAATCCCTCCTGAGATGCAAACCTGCTCAAATACTCGGCGATCCCATAAATGCAAGGATCCCCCGAAGCCAGGACGACGACTTCTTCATCCGCCCTTTCAAGGAGGTAGGTCTTTAGCTCCTGCAAACTTATATACTCATCCACCTTGCGACCCAGCACCGGCTCCATATCCTTCTTGTGTCGCGCATGTCCGATGATGTGATCGGCCTTTTCGAGTTTCAGACGCGCTCCCTCCGTAATGAATCCGGACGTCCCCGGACCCATTCCCACTACACAGATCATACGATCCCTCCGTTTCTTCGGAGCAGGTTCACGAGTTCCTCACTATCGGCGGAACTTCCTACGACCCGTCCTTCCATATTGAAAAATATCACTTCCACCCTTGCCTTGTTATAGACATGTTGTTCACTCCTAAGTTTTGCCCTCTGCGCGAGCTTGTCCCAGATCCCTTCCATCTCGTAGACCTTGACATGCTCCAGGGCCTCCTCCGTCGTGTTCGACTCCATGATCAGCCTCATCAGAGGGTAGGGAGCCTCATTGAGAGCAAGCTCGGAGACAATGATCTCATTTTTTGCATCCGCAACATGGCTGTGGGTATGGAAGATCCCTCCCGAGAGTTTGATCAACTTTCCCAAATGTCCCGCCAAAAGGATGTTATCCGCTCCCTGAGCTACGCCTTCCCTCAACATATATCCGACAAAATTTGAAATAATAACGATCTTATCGGAGGATATCCCCCTTGCATTGAGAAACTTCTCTCCGTAGTTTCCCGGTGTCAATGCCAAGGTCTTCGAGGCCTTGACCGATAATTCTGTAAGCAGGGACTTCTTGTAGCCTTCCTCGCTCATCGGCTCTACGATACCCGTCGTCCCGAGGATCGATATCCCTCCGACGATGCCGATTCTCGGATTGAAGGTCTTTTCCGCAAGAAGCTCTCCCTCGGGTACGAAGATGACGACCTGTGCTCCCCTTTCTCCGAGCACCTTCCTCACCTCTTCTCGGATACACCTCATCGGTGAGGGATTGATAGCCGCTTCGCCGATGTTCTGATGGAGACCTTTCTTCGTGACCCTTCCTACTCCTCTTCCTCCGTCGATGATAAGCTCATCATCCTCTCGAAACACCAGACTTGCTCCTATCAGAGCGTCTTTGGTAACATCGATGTCGTCTCCGGCGAACTTTTTGACATAGGCGTAGTAGGTGTTATCCTTCTTATGACAGTCCTCGATCAATACCGTCAGTTCCTTTCCTCCTGCCGTCGTTACACGGACAGAGCCCGGAAGTTCTCCCAAGATAGCCATGATCGCGCAGGCCTTTGCCGCCGCACTCGCTGCCGTCCCCGTCGTAAACCCCCTGCGAAACTTCTTGGAATCGACCTTCGTATAGCCAAGCTGTCGTTCGTAAAAATCCATGACCCTTTCCTATCTCTCAACCAACTGGTACATCACCGCATTCATGATTGCGGCGGCAATGTTGCTTCCACCCTTTCTTCCCAAGGCGGACGCACAGGGGTAGGCGGATTCGAACAGGGCCTGCTTGGACTCGCTCGCTCCGACGAAACCCACCGGAGCTCCGATGACAGCTTTTACCTTAGGTTGGAAGTCTTCTTCCAGAAGCTGAAAGATCGCGGTCGGAGCATTGCCGAAGGCGAAGACCTTCTCTTTCTCATCCCTAAGGGCCTTTTTGACTGCCGCCATTGAGCGCGTAATCCCTTCCTCCTTCGCCATCCGCTTGACTTCTTCATCGTCAACCAGGCATACCACCTCACAACCCAACTTCTGCAGAGCTACCTTGTTGATCCCCGACAGGGCCATCTTCGTATCCGTATAAATGGTAACTCCGGTACGCAGGGCCTCCTTGATGTTCTTCTCGAACTCGTTGGCAAACTTCAGGTTGTAGAGGTAATCAAAATCCGCTCCTGTATGGATACATCTCTTTATGACAAGTTCTTCAAACTCGTTGTTGAACTTGTAATTCGGATGTTCCTGCTTGACGATCTCATCGATGATCTCAAAACTCTTCTCCTCTATCCTCATAGGCTGCTTTACATAATCCACGATACTTCCTCCTCCATAATTCCGCCCTTGACTACGGGCACACTGTAATAAGAGGTATAATACCTCAATATCCCTTCTTTTCGTAAATCCTCCAAGAGCTTCCCCTCCGACATCACAGAGGGAAGCAAGAGACAGACCGCCGTTCCGCTGTGAGAGATGTTCAGCCCGTATCCCCCACAAAAACGTACAATCTCTTCTATTTCATACAGGCGTGGAGTCTCCACCATCCTCTGATTGAAAATGGCACTCTTCATGGCACATTCCGCCACCTTCTTCCTATTCTTATCCGAAAAAGCCTTTTTTAATTCAAAAAAAAGCCCGGAAACCTCCTTCCGGCATTCCCTTTTCTTACTAAAGTAGTCGCTTTGTCTCCTCAACTCCCCCGTATCCAAGCTCTTGTCGGGGACGAGAATCAAAGACTTCATCCCTTCCAAAAAACCGAATTCTTCCACCGCTTCTCCCTTCAAAGGGTCGAAGAGTACGGTGTTTTGAAAAAAAGAGGCATCCGTGGGTTCGATCTTCGCCGCCAAACGGCAGAGTTCTTCGGTCTCCGGCTTTTCTCCCAGGAAGGCAAGACAGGCTCCCGCCGTCGCTCCTATGTCCGCCGTAGAACTCGCAAGTCCCTTGGCAAGAGGAAGGTCCGTTTCCAGATACACCTCGTAGTTTTCAACCTCCAAAGACTTAAACCCGAAGAGTTCCAGCACCTTCCTCTTCATTTCGGAAGATTTTCGACGTGCAACGAACCCCCTGCATCTGCACTGTACTTCCTCCTTACTTCCTCTTCGCACAAAGTAGGCCTTCGAATACAGACCGATGCAGTAAGACGCCAGGTACTCCCTCTCATCTTCCCTCATCCCCTGGACCAATTCGCCTCCTGTCCCGGGACAGCTTGCACAATATATCTTCTTCATCTGAGGTCCCTTCCGTAACTTCCTTTCATAACTTCCGTGCAAAGGGCAGAGATCAGGTTCTCATTTTCGCTTCGATCCTTGATGCTCACTCTGACAAAACCTTCTCCCAGCCCCCTATAGTTTGAACAGTCCCGAATCAGAAGGCGGTGGTTCACAAGGAGGTCTTCCTTCAAAGATGCCGCCGACATCTTCTCAAGCTCAAAGAGGATGAAGTTGACATCGGTGGGATAGACATTCAATCCCTCGATCTGCGAAAGTTTTGCATACACGAACTCCGTTTCCGCCCTATAAAATTCCTTGCTCCTTGAAATAAAGTCCCTGTCAAATACTACGGAAACCAGCTTCGAAGCGAGGGCATTGACCGTCCAGGGTTCCTGTAAGGAAGCAAGGGAGGAAGCGTTGTCCCGAGAAGTGAAGAGGTAGCCCAATCGAAGCCCCGCCAAGGTATAAAACTTGGTCAAAGCCCTTAACACCATCAGGTTCGGATGGGTCCGTATCAGAGGCAGAAGGCTGTATTCCTCCTCCCTGTGCGAAAACTCGATAAAGGTCTCATCCACACACAGGGCGACCCCTAGAGCTTTACAGAGGTTTGCGAAGTCTCCGATATGCTTGAGCCTGCCGTTCGGATTGTTGGGATTGCAGATAAAAACGAGGTCGAGATCCTCCAAGGCGGAGAAATACCTCCCGTCCAAGTCGAAGTTTCCGTTGTAATACAGGGGGACCGCCTCCTTGCCGCAGCTTTCGATCGCCCTCTCATACTCCGTAAAAGAAGGTTGCCAAACCCCTATACGTTGAAAACGCGGATCTCTTGCGATAAGATAGATGAGCTCCGTCGCACCGTTTCCGACAACGACTTCCTCCTCGTTGACCTCATACCTCAGAGCCAAGGTCTGCCTCAAGTCGGTATGATGAATGTCGGGATAGCGGAACAGACTCTCTATATCGAACTCCTTCAGATACTCCCGAATCTTTTCGGAGCGGAAGATATTGACATTCGAGCTGAAGTCCTTCAAACTTTCCTTGTCCATCCCGTACTTTCGAGCGACCGCAACCAAATCCGCTCCATGACCCTTCTCCCTCATTTCAACCTCCTTTTCTTGCGCCCCCGTCTTTAATGCCGGTATCCGTTTGAACTCTTGTATCAACCACCTGTCTATTACAGCTTTTGAAACACTTTTTTCTGTCTGCAGGTTTCGGGCAGTTCCACACCCCGATCAGATACCTGTATAGATCTGCTCTAAAAAAGTTTTGTATCGAGTTTCTCCCGATTTTTTATCAGGAAACACCGTACAAAATCAAACCCCTGCTGTTGTTTCTTCGGATTTGGGAACCCCTAAACAAAGACACAAAATGACTTTCCCTTTAGTTTCACGAAGTATAAAAACCCTTCTAATACTATTATTCAATAGATGTATTGATATATCGGTTTTTTTCAACCTGCGAAAAATCTCTTTATCTTCTATGGTCACAGATTGTTTATATCCACAACTCAAAGGAAAAATAGTATAAATACATATTTTCAGGAATGGACTTGTTCAAAAAACTAAGGAAATCCCGAACAAAGCCAAACTTCCGATTTTCCTTCGATTTTATAAAACACAAAAGTTTGTTATATCAGTGTTTCCAAGAATTTCATCCTTCGTACAAAATAGGTTTTACGATGATTTTTCGAATTATGCGGTATCACCCTATCTACTATTTTTTTGAATTATACAGTGTTTTCTTTACAAAATATGAACGTTTAGCAAATCGAGTTTTTAAGAAGTTCATCATTCATACAACATTAATTTTATTCCGATTTTTCGAATTATACGGTATTGCCTTATCCTACGATTTTCATCCCTATTTCCCTCAAGAGCAGAAAGAGGAGCAGCGTAGTGATCGTTGTGGCAAAGAGCAGTCTGTTGCTCCTTGAAATATCTTCCGCTTCCAGCTCTTTGACAGCGTCACCGATCGTAGGTTTCTCCACCTTTTTCCCGAAGTACACGTTGGTACCTCCGAGCCGGACCCCCAGAGCTCCGGCAAAGGCCGCTTCCGCATGGGCGGAGTTGGGGCTCAAGTGGTTCTTCCTATCTCTCAGACCTATCCTCCAAGCCTCTTTGGCGTTCAGTCCGACCAAGGGAGCGGAGAGGGCGATCAGAGCAATCGAAACCCTGGCGGGTATAAGGTTGACCAGATCGTCGATCAGAGCCGAGGCCCTCCCCAGCTCGATATAGTCCTCGTTCTTATATCCCACCATCGAATCCAAGGTGTTGCAGGCTTTATAGGCAACCATGAGCGGTGCACCTCCCAGAACTGCAAAAAACATCGGCGCGATCGTTCCGTCCACAGTGTTCTCCGCCACGGTCTCGACCGTTGCCCTCAAAATCTCGGCAAAGGAAAGCTCGGTCGTGTCCCTTCCCACCAAATAGGAGATACGGGTCCTGCTCAAGTTCAGATCCCCCCTACGGACTGCGGATCCCACCTTCTCGGCCTCGACTGCCAAACACTTGGTGCTGATACAGTTCCACATCAACAGGGTCTGCATAGAAAAGGCAAGCAGAGGACTGATCTTCCCTGCAAGTCTGATTGCCCAAAACACCGTTGCGAAGGAGGATCCGACCACAACGAACCAAAGGACACATCCTCCCAAAACCTTATTCTTCGCAAAGCTCCTCCTCACCCTCTTCTCCGTGAAACGGATCAGGCGCCCCATCATGATGACGGGGTGAGGAAACCAATAGGGATCTCCGAGCACAAAGTCTATCAGCGTCGCTATCAAAAGAGAGTAGGCTACCGTTCCCGTCATCTGACTCTCCTGTTTTGCTCGATCGTTCTTATCAAATTCAATGCAAGTTTATAGTTGCTGCAAAAATGAGAGTGGAGGTAGGTGCCGAGTACATTCTTGTACGCAAAGCCCCCTTCCCACTCACGAAGCAGTGTTCCGTCCTGATACTTCTGCATCTTGAAGACCCCTTGCAGATCCGTTTCAAAGTCCGAGTAATGGAACTCATGTCCCCTCACCTCTTCTTCGCACTTTGCGATCACAACTTCCCTCTTTGCAGTTCCCTGACAGTATCCGAAACGTTGCAGGCGATCCTTCATTACGCTTTTCCCGTCCAAAAGTCCTACCATCTCATACTCATAACGCTCCTGATCCAGGAGGGAGGTCCCCAAATACATCAGTCCTCCGCACTCCGCGTAAATCACCCCGCCGTCTTCTCCGAAACGCCGGATACTCTCCCTCATGGAACGATTTGCCTCCAACTCCTTTGCAAAGACTTCGGGAAAACCACCCCCCAGGAAGACTCCGTCACAGTTCGGCAGAGCAGCGTCTCCAAGAGGGCTGAACTCTACCAATTCCACCCCCATATAGCGAAGCAGTTCCAAACTGTCCTCATAATAGAAATGAAAGGCCTTGTCCCTGGCAAGAGCCAGCTTGACGTCCGTGATATTTCTGACACCGCTCCTCCTCTTCTCATCATAGGAAAGCTCAGAAAATTCGGCGAGTTCAAGGATCTTCTCCACATCGACATATTCTTCCACCACATCCGCCATCATATTAAACATGGAATCTAACTCATCGAGCTCACAGCCCGGTATCAGGCCGAGGTGTCTGGATGGAAGGGCAAAGCTTTTGTTAGGCGGGATCCTTCCGAGAACCGGTACTCCCGTATAGCCTTCGATTGCCCTCTTCAAAATTTGATAGTGGCTTTGCGACGATACGTTGTTGACAATGACTCCTCCGATCCGAACATCCTTATCCAAGTCTCTGTAACCCAGAACCGTAGCGGCCGCAGAACCCGCAAGACTCTTTGCATCCAAGATCAGGATGACCTTGCAGTCCAAGATCTTGGCCATACTTGCCGTACTGCAATAATCGATCCGATAGCCGTATCCGTCGTAGAGTCCCATTACTCCTTCGATCACTTGGATGTCCGCAACATCCTTCCTCCCTGCAAAGAGGTACCTCAACTCCTCCTTGTCAAGCATGAATTCATCCAAGTTGCGAGAGAGCTGCCCACAAGCCTTTTCATGGAAGGAGGGATCTATATAGTCCGGTCCCACCTTATAGGGTGCAACCTTATAATTTCTTCTTTTAAGCAGCCTCATCAAGGCCGATACGATCGTTGTCTTTCCCGACGAGCTGCTGACACCTGCAAACATTATTTTTTTCAAGCAAGTCTCCTTTCCGATCACAACAAAAAAGGACTCCTTCGAGCCCAATTACAATCCGATATCGTCTTCTTTTCCCACCCGAAAATATATAATCTGGAACTATAAGGTCTGACTTGGAAACAAAGAGTTTCTTACAGTAGCGGGGGCTGTAAAGGCTTTTCACCTTTTTCCGATAGTTTCTCATACAGTAATACTACCATCAAAACGAGCCCTCGTCAATATACAGGCGGAAGGAGGTTTTTGAACGTATCTTATTTCCTGTATACTTCGATTAAAACAGATGTGATATACGTAACTCTCATTCAATCGAAATGTTATCCTACCCATATCCGTAAACGCAAAAAATTTCATCTTCCGTAGAATACCGGACAACTCTATCAACAGCCGATAACGGTATCAAAAAAACTGCGGTATAGTACTGTTTATCCGCTTAAATGATTGCTATCAATGTCTTTCTATGGTCGATAAAATAGATGTTGATGCTTGCAGACACGGATACAACCACACCTCTATCGGAGGATAGTATAATACTGTTGTCATTTAAATTATGGATATAAACGATCTGTGACCCGTAGAAGATAAACCGATTTTTCGTAAGTTGAAAAAAGGATATATCCATGCTTCTATTGGAGAATAGTATAATACGATTCTTCCTTTGAGTTGTAGATATAAATAATCTGTGACCCGTAGAAGATAAACCGATTTTTCGTAAGTTGAAAAAAGGATATATCCATGCTTCTATTGGAGAATAGTATAAGATCCTCAATGTTTAAATCTTGGACAAAAAAAGAAGACGGATGATCTTCCGCCTTCTGTGACTTACATACATTCCCGATGGAATATAAGTTCTCCCGTTTCTTTCGAAACAACTTATTCCGCATCTACCGGTGTTTCTTCAGCAACTTCTTCCGAAACCTCGATGTTTTCGCTTACAGACGCCTCTGCAATATCTTCTTCCGATACCGACTGTGCATCGGGTCCTTCCACTACTTCTTCCTGATCTTCGTTGAGGTTCAAGGTGAGCTCAATCTTTTGTGTTTCAGGATTGATGCTGATAATCTTCGCTGTCAAACGATCTCCCTGATTTACGATTTCAGCAGGGTTTTTGACATAGGAAGAAGAAAGGTTGGAAATATGGATAAATCCGTCCACGTCCTCATTCAATTTCACAAATACTCCGTATTCTTTGATGTTTTTTACCGTACACTCTACGATATCATCCACCTTCGTGTTTTCTTGGAACACTTCAAACGGATCTCTCTGAAGCGCCTTCACGCTCAAAGACAGTCTTTGCTTTTCAGGATCGAACTCTACGACCTTTACTTCAACCTCGTCGCCGATCGAGTAAAGCTGCTCGATCTTATCTCTTCTGTTCCAGGACAACTCGCTGATGTGAACCAAGCCTGTCATCGCACCCAGGTCAACGAACATTCCGTAATTCTTGATATCACGAACAATACCCTTATATACATTTCCGATCTCCAGATTCTTGATAAACTCTTCTCTCTTGGCTGCTTCTTCTCTAGCCAGGATATTCTTTCTGGAGAGGATCAATCTTCTCTTTCTCGGTTCTACGTCAATAATTTCCGTTTGGAATTCCATGTTTTGGAACTCTTGCAAGTCTTCGTCTTTCACAAATTTGTTTGCTACATGACTTAGCGGAATAAAGCCTTTGATGGAGTTTTTGTATTTTGCGATGAGTCCTTTGTTTCCAATTTCAGCTACCTTTACATCAATGATCTTGCCGATCTCCAAATCATCCCACGCCTTGAAGGCATCCAACCTCTTCTTGGAAAGGATAATTTCACCAGTGTTTTTGTCGATCTTAATGACTTCAAGAGAAACCTCGTCTCCTACCTGAAGTTCTTCATCCCCGTTCATTTCTGTCTTGGGAAGAACTCCATCCGTCTTGTAGTTCAAAGTGATATAATAAGAGTCGGGTTTTACCCTCTCTACATATCCTTTTACAATTGAACCTTTGTACACCTCTTCATAATTCTGTTCTTCTTCCAGCAACAATTTTTCCATTTCGCTACTCATCAATTCCCAACTCCTTACCGTGTTTTTTTGTGTGAACAATAAAATCTATAACTTCATTTATAATGAAGTCGGGGGTAGACGCACCTGCTGTCATCCCAATACTATCATAAATCTTTATTTCGTCTACGTCAATATCATTTGCCGTTTCTATTAAAAAAGTTTTGCAAAATTGAGAGCACAATTCATATAATTTTTTTGTATTTGAACTGTGTCTTCCGCCTATAACTATCATAGCATCAACACTTTGAGCAATTTTGACAGCGTCTTCCTGACGCTCCCTCGTAGCATCACAGATCGTATCAAAAAATTTTAAATTTTTTATCTTTCCTTCCAAGAACTTTTTTATCCTCTGATATTTTTCGACACTGAAGGTCGTTTGGGCCACGACCACATATTCCTTGTCGGAGGAAAACTCGATCTTTTCAAAATCTTCAATTTCCTTTCCTATGATGCAACCTCCCCCTGCCCACAGGTTAATCCCTTCAATCTCCGGATGAAAAGCATCTCCGATGATAACGATCCCCTTACCCTGTCTCACATGATCCCTTGCGATCATCTGAATCTTCTTAACAAAGGGACAGGTCGCATCTTCGATCTCACAGCCCTTTTCCTCCAGCAAGGTGTAGTATTTCTCTCCCAGACCGTGGGAACGGATCACCACTACACTTCCATCATCGATGTCCTCAATGCCGTTTGCTTCAAACAGTCCTTCGTTCATCAGTTTTTGTGTCGCCTGTTCGTTGTGTATCAAAGGTCCGAGGGAGTAGACCTTTTTTTCTCTTTCATTTTCCAACAAAACTCGGGCCTTCTTCATCGCCCTTTGCACACCGAAACAATAACCCGCCTTTTCAGACACGATCAACTTCATCTATATCCTATCTCCGTTTTCTATAATTTTCATCACTTCGTCGCTGATCTCTTCATAACTCTTATCCGAGCTCGGGTAGTAGGGCTTATGGATGATCAGCCTGTTTCTTCCGAACAGTCTATAAGTCGCATCGATGGTTATGGGAACGATGGGACAGTGAGACTTGACTGCAAGAAGTGCCACTCCGGTCTTAGCTTGACTCGCTTCCCCCTTATCGACCCTGGTTCCTTGTGGAAAAATACCGAGCAAACTCTCCTGCTTCAAGGCCCTCAAACTCGCTCTCAAGACGGCGATATCATTGTTGTCCCTCTTGACGGGCAAAACTCCCAGACTGTCAAAAAACCACTTCGATATCTTCGTCTTAAACAACTGGTCCTTTCCCAGAAAGTTGATCCTCCTCTTTACCGCAATGGCAACAAAGACGGGATCTTTGATACTTCCGTGGTTGGCAGCCAGAATCGCCGCACCCGCAGGAGGGATGTTTTCTATCCCCACGACCTTCAAACGATAGAATATCATACCGATCGGCTTGAACAAACCCCTCATCAATGTGTACATAAACTTCTCCTTTGCACAATAGACCCTATCTTTTCTATGACTTCTTCGACCGTCAGAGAGGTCGTATCGACCTCGACGGCATCTTCCGCCTTTCTCAAAGGAGAGACCTTACGATTGGAGTCCTTTTCATCGCGAATCCTCAGTTCCGCTTCGACCTCTTCGAGTGTTATATCCATTCCTTTTTCCTTCATTTGGTTCCAACGTCTCCTCGCCCTTTCCTGCACATCGGCAATGAGAAAGACCTTGACCTCGGCTTCCGGAAATACGGTGGTCCCGATATCACGTCCATCCATGACGACACTGTTCTCCTTTGCAAATTTTCTCTGCAACTCTACCATTTTCTTCCTGATATCGGCAAAGGCGGACACATAGGAAACAGTCTGTGTCACTTCAATACCCCTGATCTCTTCGGCAACTTCCCGGCCGTTTAGACAGACCCGATTTTGTGTATCAAAAGAAACGTGCATCCTCTCCAGAAACCTCCTTCGAGCATCCTCGTTCTCCAGATCCGTACCCTCCTCCAAATATCCGAGGGTCAGAGCACGATACATCGAGCCCGTATCGATATATAAAAACTGAAATTTCTCTGCCAACTCCTTTGCTATTGTGCTTTTCCCCGAACCCGAAGGTCCGTCTATCGCAATAATCAAATTCCATCCTCTCCCATATCCCTTATTTCCATAGCTTTTTCGTTATACAAGTTCCTCTTTCTCGAGAACGATCTGCACGTACCTCACGACAATGGCACCTTATTTTTCTGTGTTTCAACAAAATACCTATAACGTTCTCTCAAGCGACCTCTTCCGAGGTAGGCTATCCACTTTTTTGAATCGATATGTTCTCAATAGATCTCGTACTTGGACCAGATCTTTTCCAACTTACTGAAGTTATCCTGCAGCTCTTCCTTCTTCTTCATACTGAGTGCTATGATCAAAGCGTTTGCGATACTCAAGGGCGCAACCAAAGAGTCAACAAAGGATGACATATTGCTCTTTGCGATCATCGTCTCCTGAGAAAGCTGTGCAATCGGTGATGTCTCACTGTCGGTGATGGATACCGTGACCGCTCCCTGTTCCTTTGCAAATCTCATCAACTCCGATGTCCTCTTGGAATATCGCGGGAAGCTGATCCCGATGACCACATCGTTCTTCTTCACCTTCAAGATCTGCTCAAATACATCGTTGATCCCGTAGTTGACGACCTTCACATTATCGAGCAGAAAATTGAGGTAGTATCCGAGGTACTCCGATACCATCTCCGAACTTCTCAAGCCGACGATATAAATCTTCGGTGCCGAAAAGATCAATTCTACAACCCTTTCAAAGGTCTCCTCATCGAGTTCTTCCATCGTCTCCTTGATATTGTCGATATCGGCCCTAAGCACCTGCTTGACGATGCTGCTCTTGTTTGTATAGTTGGACATGGATGCCCTCTGTGCCGTTGTAAGCTTCTTCTTCAAAAGCTCCTGTAAGTCTTTTTGAAAATACGTATAACTTTCATAACCGAGCTTGTTGGCAAAACGGACCACCGTTGACTCGCTCACCCCCGTTTCACCTGCGAAGCCCGCCGCCGTCATAAAAGCCACCTTATCGTAATTTTCCATAATATATTTTGCAATGATTTTTTGACTTTTTGTCAATGTCATGTAAATTTTCTCAATGTGCTCTATCAAATTTTTATCCGTTTTTATTATCTTGTCCGTTTTTCTCAACGCCATCTTCCCCAATTTCATTATTTACGTATTCGAGCCCGCATAGCCCTAATTATTTTTAATCCGGATAAAACGCCCCACATCTACGGATAATCTGTACAACAAAAACACCCTTATTTTAACCTTGTTTTAAAATAAGCGAGTTCCTGCTCCGTCAACCTTCTGTAACTGCCTTCTTTTAAGTCTCCAAGCTGAAGTTTTCCGATACTGATCCTCTTAAGAGATAAAACCTTCATATTCAAGCTCTGAAACATTTTTCGTATCTGTCTGTTCCTGCCTTCAAACAGCGTTATGCGGTAGGTCAGGATCTCACCCTTCCTGTCAAGCAGAACGATGTCCGCCGGCTTCGTCTTGTATCCGTCTATTCGAATCCCTCTCTGAAACAAGTCTTTGATATTCTTCGGTTCTTTGCCCGAAACACAGACGAGATACGTTTTTTCTATATGATATCTCGGATGAATCATCCGGTTTGTAAATTCTCCATCATTTGTCAAAAGAAGTAAGCCTTCGGACATATAGTCCAGTCTGCCGACCGGATATAGTCTGTGGGGTGTATCGATCAATTCTACTACCGTCTTTCTTCCTCTGTTGTCCGAAACCGCACTGATGTAACCTATCGGCTTGTGAAGAGCATAGTAGACCTTCTCTTCACCCAAAGTGATAACAACTCCGCTCACTTCTACAATATCCTTTGTTTCGTCAACTTCAAGTCCCGGCTCCGTGATCTTCTGACCGTTTACAGAAACGTTGCCCTCTCTGATCAACTCATCCGCTTTTCTCCGTGATGTGATCCCACAACTTGCAATATATCGGTTGATCCTCATAACAGGCGTTTCTCCTTGATTTTAAAAATAATTAATGTTACTATAGTATGCAAGATACCATCAGTTTATTATTATACCACTTATATTATACTACAAGTGTGTAAAAAATAAGTTTATTTTTTGTGAAAGCGGGAATGTTTTTATGAATATAGGAGAAAAAATTAAACGTCTTAGAATATTAAACCAACTGACGCAGGAAGAGCTCGCTCTTCGCTGTGACCTGACCAAGGGTTTTATATCGAAGGTGGAACGCGATCTGACTTCCCCCTCCATTGCGACTTTGATGGATATACTGGAGGTGCTGGGAACGGATTTGAAATCTTTTTTCGACGATGCGGTCGACGACACCATCGTCTTCGGAAAAGAAGATATCTATATGTCCTATAATGAACATTTAAAAACCACGATCCACTGGCTTATTCCAAATTCACAAAAAAATATTATGGAACCCATCCTTATTGAGATTCCACCCGGGCAAAAAACCGAGATCGATCGCCCTCACACCGGTCAAGAGTTCGGCTATGTACTAAAGGGCACCATCCTCTTGTCAATCGGTAAACGCCAGTACAAGGTGAAGAAGGGAGAGAGCTTTTATTTTTCGCCCGATGAAGAGCACTACCTCTCGAATATCTCTTCGGTAAAGGCGGAGATTCTTTGGGTGTCAAGCCCGCCTTCCTTCTAGGAAATCACCGCACAAGGGAAAGTTTCTTGCCCCCTTTGAGTTTGCAAAAGATGAACGATTCTTAAACCGATACTTTATAAGAGTTTTATCCTTGATATAAAATTGATTTGATGCCGATTTTTCCAATTATTCGAGATTTCCCCGGTGTAATGCTATGTTGAAATTCATTGTAATTCCGATTTTTATATGAATTTTTTCGGTTCATAACCAATAGTAAGAAATAAAGGTAACTATCAATATGTCAAAACACCGGTATGTTGACGCATTTACATTTTTACCGATTTCAGCTGCTATATCGGCCTTTTGTCATTATACCTAAGGCTGTAAGATAAAGATCAACAGCCCGTTACACCGGAGCGAAGGATTCTTTCTGAAGATATCGGAGCCTGTATCATCATCCCTTATCTTTTGGAGGATGTTTGATTTTCTTTCAACTCTAAACTTCAGTGCCCTGCTCATCCTCCTGTGCAGCGGTGCTCTCAAACATCGAAATGTTTTGAGTTTGCTCCTCAAAACTTGAGAATTTCGGCATATCCTTGATGTCTTTTAAGCCGAACTGTGTCAAAAACTCAGAAGTAGTGCGATACAAGATGGGTTTTCCGATCCTGTCGAGCCTGCCTGCCTCTTCGATCAGGCCGTATTCCAACAGAATTCTGATCGGATAATCGCTTTTAACTCCTCTGATATCTTCAACCTCAAGTTTGGTGACAGGTTGTCTATAGGCAATGATACTGAGAGTTTCCAGCACGGACTGAGTCAGACTTCGCTTCTTCTGTTTCACAGTCATCAATTCTACATAAAGGTGGTTTTCGGGATGCGTTGCCAACCGGACCGTATCCTTGGTTATGAGTAGGCTTAACCCCGATTCTTCCTCAAAGTAACGCTTTTCAAGAAGGAGAAGGGCTTCTCTCACAATGTTTTTATCAATCTTTTCCTCCCCTTCGATCTCCCGAACCGCTTTGACGATATCGGAGAGCGATATGCTCTCTCCCTCAATAAAGAGGATTGATTCGATGATGCTACACAGTCTATTCAGTCTCATCCGTCAACTCCAACCTTTCTATCGTGATCTCTCCAAAACATTTTTTCTGGATCGCTCTGACCTGCCTGAACTTCGAAAGCTCCAAAACTCCCAAAAACGTAACCACCCGTTCATCCCTTCCGCCTTCACGGATCAGCTCCGAGAAGTTCACCCTCTGCTTGTCTCGCGTATAGGCACGGATTTCTTCGATCCTCTCTTCCAAGGGTTTGTGCTTCTCGCTGATCAGTGTGACATTGCGGTTTTTTCTTTCCAACACCGAAATCGCACTCGAATAAAGGTCCTCCAACTGAACCGAGGAAAAATCGACATACTCGTCAATATAGACCTCGTGAGGTTTTCGGGTATAGTAGCACTCGAGAGGTACGGCGATCTCTCTGAGGTACTGTGCAATCATCCGATACGTCTTATATACTTCCAAAGACTGTCGTATCTTCTCTGTAGGATCTTCCTCTTCATCGGATTCCCTCTGCAGGTAGAGGAGATACCTTGATTTGATATCCAACAACCGCACCGCCATATCCAAGAATTCGGTCATACTCTGCATATCCATCACACTTTGAATTTCGTTGATCCTTTCGATATACTGATTGGTGACCTCAACGATCGAAATGTCACAGATGTTTATTTTTTGTTTATCTATCAATTCCAATAAAAGATCAAAAGGCCCTTCATAGAAGGGCATTGATAATTTACAAGACATAAGAGTTCTCTCCCGTCTTTTTCCTATTCATAGAATTTATACTATTCTCCGATCAAAAAACGAAAATCGCAAAAAGGCATTAATTTTCGAAACGGTTTGATGGGTCTTCAAACAAAGATCCATCCGTCACACCGGTCTGAAAGTCAATAGCGTTAAACATAGAAAAAATTCATCAAAACACCGAGAACCGAATTGAACATCGGATCCAATATCCTATCCAACGCCCCGCTCGAAGCCAACAGGAACAATACCACCATGCTGTATCTTTCAAGCGGATACAGCTTGTAGCGATAGTGTGCGGGCATTACGGCGGACAGAACTCGGTAGCCGTCAAGCGGCGGTATGGGCAGCAAGTTAAAGGTCGCCAGGGATACATTGATGATGATCGCCATTACAAGAACCTCGAAGAGCGGACTGTCTCCCAGGCTTTCTGCCGTATACTTCAAAATCATCGTAAATACAAAGGCCAAAATAAGGTTCATTACGATCCCGGCGATTGAGACAAGAAAAATCCCAAGCTTTTTGTTCTCAAAATTGTCCTCACGAACAGGAACGGGTCTCGCCCATCCGATTTTAGCTATCATCAACATCAAAAAACCTATGGGTTCGATATGGCGAAGGGGATTGAGCGACAACCTTCCTTCTCTTCTCGCCGTGTCATCTCCCATGAGATAGGCTACATAGGCATGAGCAAACTCGTGAAAGGACAGCCCTATCAAAATACCGGGCAGCGCAATCAACGCATCCATAACATTGAACATCTTACACTTCTCCTTTACAAAAACCTTGTGGGGACATCGCCTTTTAAAACCTCATTTTCCTCTCCGAGAACAAAATCTCGACCTTGATCTTCGATCTACACCTCCATAATAATAGGCAAGATCATCGGATTTCTCTTTGTTTTCTGGAAGAGATAGGACTTGAGTTCTTCCTTGATCGACGTCTTGATATAAGACCACTCACGGTTGTTTCTCTCCCGGCTTCTGGCCACGGTCTTCTTAACGATCTCGCGCGCTTCTTCCATCAACTCTTCCGCTTCTCTCACATATACAAAACCTCTCGAAATGATATCCGGCTCGGAAATAATTGTTCCATCCTCTTTCGACAGATTGAGGACGACGACCATCAAACCGTCTTCAGACAGGTGTTTTCGATCTCTCAAGACGATGTTTCCGACATCTCCGACACCCAAACCGTCCACCAGGAGATTTCCGGAAGGAACCTGACCGGTGATCTGACAGTCGTTTCTTGACAGCTCCAGCACTCCTCCGTTTCTCATGATGAAGATGTTGTCGGGATCCATTCCAAGCTCAACAGCCAGCTCTCCGTGTAGGTACAGATGTCTGTACTCTCCATGCACCGGCATAAAAAACTTGGGTTTTACCAATCTGTGAATAAACTTGAGTTCTTCTCTTCTGGCATGTCCCGAAACGTGGATATCCGACTGAGAGTTGTAGACGATGTTCGCCCCTCTCTCAAACAGTCGATTGACCACCTTGGAAATCGCCTTTTCGTTTCCGGGTATGGGATGTGCCGAAATGACGACGGTATCGCCAAGACCTACCTCGATCTTTCTGTGTTCCGCCGCCGCAATCCTTGAGAGTGCGGACATCGGCTCTCCCTGAGACCCCGTTGTAATAATAACGATCTCATCCTTGGAATACTTGTTGATCTCATTGATATCGATAAGCATATTGTCCGGTATGGTCAAATAACCGTTCGCCAGAGCAACATTCATTCCGTTGATCATCGAACGGCCCGAAATGGCGATCTTTCTGTCATATTTGTGTGCAACATTGATGACCTGTTGGATACGGTGAATATTCGACGAGAACGTGGCTACAATAATACGGTTTTCCTGCGCGTTCAAAAAAATCTCATCGAAAGTCTTTCCTACGACCTTCTCGGACTTGGTATAGCCTTCTCTCTCGACGTTTGTACTCTCCGCAAGCATCAACAGACAACCCTTTGAACCGATTTCCGCAATCGAGTGGAAGTCCATAAGTTCGCCGTCAATCGGGGTATGATCGATCTTGAAGTCTCCCGAGTGGAAGATGGTTCCTATCGGTGTGTGAATCGCCAAGGCACAAGAATCCGGTATACTGTGAGTCACTCGGATATAATCGATCTTGAATGCGCCCACCTTGATCGTGCTTCCTGCCGAGACCTCGTGCAACACGGCATTGTTGATGCGGTTCTCCTTCAGCTTATGCGAAACCAAACCGAGGGTAAACCTTGTTCCATAGATCGGTGCATCGATTTTTTTCAATATATAGGGAATTGCTCCTATATGGTCCTCGTGACCGTGTGTAAGGATGATACCCTTGATTTTATCGTGGTTTTTTGTCAAATACGAAAAATCCGGAATTACGATATCGATACCGAGCATCTCATTTTCAGGAAAACTGAGTCCACAGTCAATGACGATGATCTCATCCTTATATTCGATTACGGTCATATTTTTTCCAACTTCCATCAAACCGCCCAACGGTATGATTTTTACCTTGTTTTGTTTTCTTGTCATAGTTGTTCTCCTTCTTCATTCAGGCCGCAATCGACCCCTTGTTTAGTGTTCTGTGTCTGTATTTTGATCCCCTTGTTTTCCTCCAAACTTCTGCTTCGAACGACTTCTTGCACGGTTCGACTTCTTTCCTTTTCCAAAATAGCGTTCGGTGCGGGCAATCCTTCCTGAATCTTCGATCGATAAGGAACTTGAAAACAACCTTCTTCGATCCGCAATTCAAACCAAAATACATATTTTATGATACTTTAAATCTCCATCACAAAAAAACCTTATTTTTCTCAAATAACATTTTTGAGCACAAAAATAAAAGTACCTATGTAATACCGACTCCGATATTCTGTTTTTCTCCGCTCCAACACATAGTTTTATCCTTATACCCCTAATTTTCTCTTTCAATCCCCAACCTTGGCCATCTTTGAGAAAAAAAGAACTCTCCGCTTTATTTGCAAGAAAAAAACCTTCATGTTCATCCATGAAGGCCTTTGTTTTACAAACATTTACTACAAGTTCCATAGAACTTGACATCATGGTCATCAATTTTAAACCTGTAATTCGTCTCGATAATCTCTTCCAAGGGCTCCAGCAGATCCAACTCAACCTCCACGATATCTCCGCATTTTTTGCAGATCAAGTGATGGTGGTTGTGGGAATCGTGATCCAAATTAAACTCGTAACGCAGACATCCGTCGTCCAAGCTCAACTTGTTTGTGAAACCTATTCCGTCAAGCATTTGTAGGGTGCGATACACGGTAGCCAAGCCTATCTCGGGACAACTCTCCTTCACGCGATCATAGATCTCTTCACAGCTGAGATGCTTCCCCTTAGAGTCAATCAACACCTGTACAATAGAGCGTCTTTGAGGAGTAAGTTTCAGCCCCTCTTCTTTTAACCTGTCCTTCAGTTCTTCCATATAATTTGTGTTCATATGTTCTCGCCCCGCATTTCAAATAATAATTGTTTTCAAATAAATTATATGTCAAGAACCAATGATTGTCAATTAAAATTTTTTACTCTTCTTCCAGGCTCTCATATAATTCGGCAACCATCTCAAATTCTTCGTCATCTTCGATCTCCGATAATACCATCTCTTTATCCTCATCGTATTCCAAAACAAAGATGTAGGCCTGATCCTCCGTAAGAGGTTTTAAGACTGCATAGACCCTGTCGTTGGCTTCCAAGGTTGTCAATAATTCAAAACTCGTTTCTTCGCCGTTCTCATCCGTTAATACTATGATGTTTTCTTCCAAGTGATTTTCTCCTTCTCTATCTTCGTTTATCTTTATTCACAAACAACCTTCCTTATCGGAAACAAGAAGATGTCGATGTGCCTCAAGGACCTCTTGCCGCCATCTTTTCGCACACTTATCGACGGATATCACCTCATGGTACAATCCCGCAAGTGTTCCGAGCAATCACGCCGTTTTCCAAAACGGCTTTTAGATAAGAGAATCCCTTACCTGCATTCCCTCATCCTTCTCACTTTTTCTTCATCAGATAAGTTTCGAGAATAAACACTGCCGCTATCGTATCAACAAGGCCCTTTTTATCTTTTTTCTTTACTCGATTTTGTGTCATTACCTGTGATGCCGACTTCGTCGACAAACGTTCGTCCTGATAGACCACCTCGATGTTGTCGGGAAGTTTTTCTTTGAGACGCTCTACAAACTCGATCGTTTTGTCCGCCTGAAACCCGCTACTTCCATCCATATTCTTAGGCAAACCTACAACAAGCGTCGTCGGAAGATATTTATCGATATTCTCGACGATTTCCTCCATATCTTTCTCAAGGTTCTTTCGATGAATGGTATACAAAGGTTGAGCCGTCCATCCCATAAGGTCGGAAATTGCCATCCCGATTCGTTTGTCTCCTATGTCAAGAGCCATCGTTCTCATATGAAACAACCTTCCTACATCTTCATATAATCTTCGAGGATCATCTCCAAAATCTCATCTCTCTCAAACATACGGATCATATTTCTTGCATTGTTATGACTTGTAATATAGCCCGGATCTCCCGATAACAAATAGCCTACCAACTGATTAGATGGGTTATATCCTTTTTCTTCAAGAGACTTCCATACCGAATTCAAAACTTCTTTTATTGTGTACTTGTGCTCTCTTTTGTACTCAAACTTCATGGTAAAATCCATATTTTCTTTTTTTTCAGACATGTCAACCATCCTTTCAAACCGTATTTTATATCAAGGTGAGTTCTTGAAGATCTTCGCAACTTGGATTTCTGAAACTGTCTTCCTCCAAAAAGTCTCGTATATAAAGCAAACGCGTACTGACGCTTTATCCTTTTTCCTATTATAACACAAATATGATTTTTTGCTATCAATTCCACTAAATCCATACAGATTATAGGAAGGGTTGTGATATTCGCAAAAGACTGTAGCTTATACCATGATAATTTTATAAAAGTTACGATCACAAGATGTCACGTCCTCCATCTCAAAGGCAGGGTGTTTTTACACGTTGCTCAAAAGTATAAAAAGTCCCTACAGGGACTTTTTATGAGTTATTAACCTATCTATCCTCTCAACTTCTCTTCCATCAGACCGTTTGCCGCCGTCAGAAGTGCCAACTTGTAAATTTCCTCCTCGTTAGAACCCCTCGAAAGGTCACTGACCGGTTTGTTCAACCCCTGCAATACGGGTCCTACCGCATCATAGCCGCCGAAACGCTGAATCAATTTATAGCCTATGTTTCCCGCTTCCAAACTTGGGAAGATAAAGACATTGGCCTCTCCCTTGAGCGGAGAACCCGGTGCCTTTCTCGCATTGATCTCCGGAACAAAGGCGGCATCAAACTGAATCTCTCCGTCAACAATCAGATCCGGCATCATTTCTTTGACAAGTTCCGTTGCACGAAGAACTCTTTCCGTTTCTTCCGAATGAGCCGATCCCCTCGTCGAAAAGCTTAACATAGCGACCTTGGGCGTCATGCCTATGGATTTTGCGGTATTTGCCGTTGCAACCGCAATCTCCGCCAGTTCTTCCGCGTTAGGCGCAATATTGATGGCACAGTCCGCAACAACGTACTGCCTGTCTTCTTTTACCAAGATGAATACCCCTGAGGTACGATTATATTCCGGTTTTACCTTGATTAACTGAAGCGCGGGACGCACCGTATCTCCTGTGGTATGGACCGCTCCCGAAACCAATCCGATCGCTCTGTCCGTATAGACAAGCATGGTTCCGAAGTAATTGACATCTTCCTTCATCTTTGCGCGAGCCTCATTCGCAGAGATCTTACCCTTTCTCCTCTCCACAAACTTCTCGACCAAAAACTCAAGGTCCTCGTAGGTCTCCGCATCCAACAGTTGCAGATCGCTGATGTCGATCCCGTGTTCTTTTGCAACGGCCTCCACTTCACTTCTGTTTCCCAAAACGATCGGCTCCAAAATGCCGTCCGCCTTCAATCGAACTGTCGCCTTAAGTACCCTGTCGCAGTTTCCTTCCGGAAAAACAATCGTCGGCCTCACCTTGGAAACGGTCTGTTTTAAAGACTCGAATATATTCATCTGCTTCCCTCCAAATTTTTCCTTAGTCTCTAATATTATTCATTATATAATAACGAATTTTCAAATACAATGTATTCTCGAATTTAATATTTTTTTAACAATTCAAATGTTTTTTCCTAAAAACACACTTTTGTCACCCATGCTGTTATATGTTTGGACTTCCATGAAGTTCATTCCCATACCCCGTTGAATGGTCGATGTCCTGTATATATCCTTTTTCTCGTCATAGAGTTATGAACGTGAATATGAAGCAAAACTCCTCCGCTCCGGAGAACAGAGATCTTACACACGATTGAGAAAACGGACGATCCTACATACCCCAAGAACCAATGCGGTCCGTTTCATACCTGTTCCAAGCCGGTCCGAACGAATAAAACATCAGCTGTCTGAATATCGGCAAATTCCGAGGTTATCTTTCACAACTTGGTTTTCGTCTGCAAAACACCGACTTCGTTTTTTCCCCTTCCTTGATCCACAGGTATGAATGTTCGGATGCCCTATGAAGCCGATATCGCGAATCGGTTTGTGTATCGGACGGATATCGCTTTCCGTTCGAGCTTCCATTTCATCCCCTCCGCTAAAACTTAGGAGGTTGCAAGGGAGTATGTCTTTTATGTTCCGAGTTTCGATGCAGCTTCTCTATGACTGTTAAGTCCTTTTCCGGAATGCTTTCGCCCCGAAGATGAGCATCGATGCAGGCATAGGTAGTCCCCATCTCATTCTCATCGGTCTGTCCTTCCCACAGATCCGCAGAAGGAGCCTTGTCCAAAATACTCTGAGGTACTTGGAGGTATTGGGCCCATTCATAGACCTCTTCCTTGGTCAAGTGTGCAAGCGGCAGGATGTCCACTCCTCCGTCTCCATGTTTCGTAAAGTAGCCCGTATAGAGTTCCGCCGCATTGTCAGTCCCGACGACCAGGTAGCCCAAATTGTTTGCAACCGTATAGAGACATGTCATACGAAGGCGTGCCCTCATATTCGCATCCGAAATTCTTCGATATTCTTCCTTCCAAAGAGATCCCATTTCCTTCTCTACCCGATTAAGCATATCGAGTCTCACTTGACTGAGGTCAATCTCAATCGCTTTCAAGGAGCTTGTCCTCACAAGTTCTCTGGCATCTTCCAAGTCGGACGGTGAACTCTTGATTGGTATGATGACGCCGAGAGAGTTATTCGGAAATGCCCGTTGAATCAAACAACCGACAACGGCGGAATCAATGCCTCCCGAGATCCCTACAACAAGTCCCTTGGTATGAGATAGCTCAACCTGCTCTCTCAACCATTCAATCGTTTTTCGGATCCTTTGTTCTATTATATCCGCTTTCATAATTCTATTCACTTCGATCCATTCCTTTCTTGCATCATGTGCTGCGTTTTTCTGTACAATCATCTGTTCAAATGAGCTTCGGCACGATTTAATACTCTTTTATTTATAAGTCGTCTGCGACATTTGTATGGTTGAATGTCCATTCCTAATATCAGAGTTCAACTTCGATATCGAGATACTGTTGCTGTCCCGTATCGATGGAGGCCTTCCCCTCCGTCAGGTCGATCAAAACCCCGATGAGTGCCTTCGTTTCTTCAGGCTTGGAATAGAGAACGACAGACACAATGTCGGTAAACAGGGTCTCTTTGACCCTCGTCCCTCTTCTCTCCAATTCGTTTTGGACTCTGCCCCACAAAGGATAGGCCAGCTCTACCCTGATCACATCAACAATCTCCTTGGAAATCAATCCCGACTCTCTAAGCGCCTCCTTTGCAGCCTGCGCGTAAGCTCTCACTAATCCGCCCTTGCCCAGCTTGATTCCTCCGAAATATCTGGTCACAACGATACAGACGTTCTTTATATTGCGCTGACGAAACAGATTCAAGATCGGAAGACCCGCCGTTCCCGAGGGTTCACCATCATCCGAGGATTTCTCGATAAGCGGTGTGGCGTGGAGGCGGTAGGACGGCACATTATGAGTGGCATCATAGTGCTTCTTTCTGATCTGAGAGATAAACTCTTCGGCCTCCTCCTGCGACGCGACCCTCTTGCAATAGGCGATGAACCTTGATTTTTCAACAATAATCTCCACCCTTGCTTCCCTGTTGACCGTAAGATACTCTTCCAATGTATTCACCTCAATACTTCAATAGATAGTCTTTGTACTTTTCATAATCGATATCGTCGATCAGGAGCTTGATCCGGGTCCCGCCTTCCTCGTAGCTTTCCTCCATAATATTATACTTATTGTGCAGCACATTGAGTATCGATCCCTTATCATAGGGAATAAGAAGATCTACTTCAATGTTGTTGCTGATGATGTCTTGTATTTTTTGGAGCAGCTCCTCAATATGATAGCCTGTCTTTGCAGAGACGGCAATCTTGTTGTTGGCGTTGGATATGATAAAGTCGTCGTTTGCAAGGTCTATTTTGTTAAAGACGGTAACAGTGGGAATGTTTGTGGCTCCGAGTTTTTCAAAGACCTGCTCCGTAGTATTGATCTGAAGATCATATTTTTCGTTGGACACATCGACCACATGAAGAATGAGATCCGCATAGGTGACTTCTTCCAAGGTCGAGTGAAAGGCATTGACCAAATCGTGAGGCAGTTCGGACACAAAACCTACGGTATCGGTCAGTAGAAACTCGTTTCCGTTGGGAAGTTTGGCCTTACGAAGTGCCGTGTCCAAGGTGGCAAAGAGCATATCTTTGACAAAAACCTCTTTGTCCCTGCTGTAATCCTGATGTTCCCTCATCAGACGATTGCAGAGTGTAGACTTGCCCGCATTGGTATAACCTGCCAGCGCCACGATGGGGATCCGGTTCTTGATTCTGCTCTTTCGTTGAACATCTCTATTTTGTCGAACTTCCTTGAGTTCCTGTTCAATCTCGAAGATCTTTCTTCTTATTCTTCTCTTATCGGTCTCAAGCTTTTTCTCTCCGGGACCTCTGCTTCCTATCCCTGCTCCCGTACGGGAAAGATGGCTGCTCCCATGTATGAGGCGAGGCAGCTTATACTTGAGTTGTGCAAGTTCGACCTGGAGTTTGCCTTCCGCGGTGCTTGCCCTCTTCGCAAAGATATCGAGGATCAACATGGTCCGATCGATGACCGTTGTTCCCAAAGCTTCCTCCAAATTTCGAAGTTGAGAACCCGAAAGCTCGTTTTGGAAGATGACGAGGTTGGCCTCCACAGTTTCGACAAATTCCTTGAGTTCTGCGACCTTTCCCTTGCCGATATAATATCTTACATCAATGGATTCTCTGGCCTGAGTGAGGATACCGACCACCCTCACCTCTGCCGCCTGCGCAAGCTCTTCAAGCTCTTTCATCACATCTTCAAACCTTGTATAGATGCGGTTGGATGTACCGAAGTCACTTCCTACAAGTATCGCCTTATATTCCACCTTATTCTGTGTCGTTTCCAAATTCCTTCTCCTTTATCTACCTTACAGTTCCATGATCTTTTCATAAGAACTTATATCGATCTCTTCTCTGTCTATACACCATTTTTGAAAGAGCTCAAGCAAATCTTTTTTGCTCGAAACCTGAGTTTGATACAAGACTCCTTCCTTCATCACCTCAAAGAAATATCCCTCGATCTCTTCACTTTTTTTAAAGCCGAAGAGGCTTCTTTTGGGATAGTTCGGTGTACATTGGATGTACTCTTCTCTTCCCTCCGCAACCCTATCATCATGGAACCATGCGACAACAAAGGCATTGTCTCGATTGGAAGTCCCCCTCTTTGGAGAGTCGATGGTCCCTATCGTTTTTTCGATCTCTTGCCAGTATGCCATCTTTTCATCCTCTCCCTCGGTTCGATAGCACAGAACTTCAATCCCCGGTGCATAGATTCCTTTACTGCTCTGAAAGTCCAATATCCCCACATTGAACTCCTCTGCAAGAGAACACGCATATTCCAAAGCTTCTTCCGCCACCGACCAGCCAAAGGCACAGTAGACCCCGTTGTTGCCGAGAGAGTAGTCGGTCAAGCGGGCTTCGGACTCTTCAGTCGCAAAGGCAACCTCATCGGAGGGAGCATGGTCCCCATTCATAGGCGGAAACCTCTCGAACATCTTGGTCGCCCATTTGATGATCGTATCCGAACAACCTTCCGCGGAAGTATAATCCCTGTCCTCCTCATACTTGGTAAACTCCTCCATATAGGCACAGACGTCCAGGGATGTTCTTAGCGATTCTCTCCGTTCAAATACAAATAAATCAAAACTCATCGCAACCTCTTCCTTTCACTGCTTTTCTTTCTTCAAATTTTCGTATCCCGTCTGTAGCCTCCTACTTCAAAAGATAGGCCAAGAACCTCTCCGCCTTCTCCTTGGCAGCGGACTTCTTGGAGTGTGCAATACCTCTTAAGCCTTCCAACAGTACTTCTTCATCGGATATAAAGCCTCTTTTTATCGCTTCTTTGAAGTAATATGCGTAATAGAGGCAGTTGTCCAAGACCCTGTTGACCCAAGTAGGAGCCTTTTCCTTTCCACCCGCAAATCGGATGCACTCCACGGACATTACCCAAAAAACCGAAAGCAGTTGAGGCTCTTTTTCAAGAATCCGAACCAGCTTCGCAGGACTTACCGCTTCATGTTGAAGAAGGAGTTTGACTGCATATCGAACCGTATCCTGTGTCAATTCCCCTTCATCCACCAGTTTCCTGATCAATCTGGGTACACTGTATATAGCATCTCCGTCTTGAGCAATCAGAGCTATGATGACGGTAAGCAGGGACGACGAAAGTCTTGTCCTTACATTTTTAGAGAGCGCTCCTTCTTGTTCTTCCTTCCAATTTCGATGGGGAGAAACTACCATCTTATGCTCTTCTTCATCAAAATGGAGCCAAACCTGTCTTGCATTTTTCTTCCAATCGTCAGGGTCATTGGGAGAGCCCGAAGGCAGCTCAAGGGCTGATGTTTGACCCTCACTCTCAAAACCGTATAACCAACCTTCCGATATGATCTTGTATTCAAACTCTTCAATTTCCGGCAGTTTCAGAGTAAATACAAAGAGTTTTACACTCCTTTCCGTCTTGAGCACATCGACTTTGATCTGTACATGATCTTCAATCATCGGCTCAGACTTTGTCTGTACCTTCCAAAACTCCTCAAAAGGAAGACCTTGCGTTCCCATGCCCACCTCTTCTTTGGGGAGGATCTCACTCGATTTCAGCTTCTTGCACGAAATCGAAGCAGGCGCTTTCTTCGATGGAACTTCTTTCTCCACTGTTTTGTTTCCGCAAGCATCTTCAAAGTTTTCGATCCGTTGCACCACAGCCTTTGCAGTCGTAACGGCGGCGGACGAGCCCGATCTTGAGGCAAGAGAACGAAGGCCCTTTAGTTCCAACACGATTTGAGGAGCAAGACCTGTGCGTACGGCAAAGAAAACTTCTTCAAGATAGTTTTGCAAAAACTTGACGAGTTCCGCCGTGCCTGCGATCATTCTCGGAGCCCTTAAAGATGCGGCAATCAAATCATCGGCAACTTCCCACACGACAGAAAGGATCCCGTCCTGTGCAATGCCGTCCAAGGCCTTTGCAAGACTTGCCAGATTGGAGGGAGCCTCTCCTCTCCAATCCAAGTATTTCACTTCAGCCCTTCCCGGAAGAAGAAGCCCCCTCTCCCAAGCCTCCCGTGTCGCAAGCAAAACATCTCCTGCATTCTCATCACTCAAGTAACTCTGAACTGCAAAAAAATTCATCGTCCCTGCCTTTCCAAGTGGTTTTCTCCTTCTTACAACCTGTCTTAGGATCAGACCTTGACCGTGATACACCTCAGTGTCCCTTCGTACACACACCATGGCATAGTCCCCCCACAGAGGAAAAGCGGAAAACATATCATCGTAAGTATAGTAAAATCGATTCGGAAAACATTCCAAACTTTTTGGAAGTTCAACCTTTATATTCCAGTAAGGGATCTTCTCAAGATCGAGCTCGGGCTCCACACAAGGATCTTTGAGATAGTTCAACACGACATCACAGGCTACGAGAAGCTTGTTCTTATCATCTTTCAACAACTGCCCGTCCGGCATTTTTACATACAACTTCGCCTTCTTTATCTTATTTAAATCGGACTTTGTCGCCGACTCCACATCCAACCTCGTAAGTGCCAACTGAAGATCCGGCTCCCAAACGGAGCTGCATCCTTCCTCTTTATACTTCAAAAGACGCTCCGCCAAGTCGGAAAGATTGATAGAGAGGTCTTCAAAACTCGGAGTTGATAAAATACAGGGCAATTTGTCGATATTGCTGCAAACGATATAGTTTCTCGCGTTAAACAACCGGCTGTAAAACCTTTTACCCGGCTCTTCATCCCTTCCTCTTGGATCCAAAGTATTGACAGTAGGCTTATTCCTTGCCCATTCATTCAAGAGGCGCAGGATCTGGAGTCCTCTTGGTCTTACCCCCGCCAGACAGAGTTTTGCTTCCTCGGGGTTACTAACAGCCAGCTTATTTGCTGCCGCAAGGAAGCGCTCATTGACCAAATCATAGACCTCTACCCTCCTGTTTGAGACTGTAGCGGCAAGCTCGGTCATATCCTCGGAAGAAACCTCCCCCAATTCAAAACGGGGCACTTCCCAAAGCGGGGGTGTCTTCTGCCAAAGTCCGACGGGTTCTTCTCCAAGTTCTTCTTCCTTATGGAGCGACACATCGATGTTCCACAAAGCACTCAACCGATCTATCAGGTTTGTCAATGTCTTATCATCCGTGTCTCTAATCGAAACGATCCATTCATACAACTCCCCGTCCTCCTTGGGAGCCTGTCTTTTCAAAGCTTCCTTCAATACCAACTGTTTGACCTTCTTGGTTTTGGCAGCGAAAGAAGCCATCAGGATCCGACTCAGATCTTCGTCCTTCGCATGAGCGATCAACAACGGAGCAAACGCTTCGATCACAGGAGTTTCTCCAAATGCAAGAAGAGAGACCAGGTTCTCCGTTCTCGAAACGACATCCTCATGGTCGATACCCATCTTCGTCAAGACTTTTACCCATTCCTTCCTGTCTCCGGGGCGAACTGCCATATCCATTGCAAGAAATACCAAAGACTTTGCATCGTCAAGAGGAAGGAAGCCTTCTTCAACCCCTTTTAACAACACCTTACTAAAAGGTCCCGTTGCAGGCGTATTGATGGCAATCCCGACTTCGATATGTTCACGAAACCGGGTTTTTATCATGTCTAAACCCGGAACCGGTTTTTTGTTTTCTCCTATCATAGAATCCGTCTTTAGATTCAAAGTCTTTGCCGCAAAAAAAGCCCAGTCCTTGATATACTCAACACTTTCAGGAATTTCCAGCTCCAACTCGTGGAGTAGACGGACGCACATACCTCCAAAAAAGGAGTCCGAGTGTTCCCAAGCCCTTCTTCTCGATGTACAGGCAAAGCCTATGAAATCCGCCGCATATTTTTTACCCCTGTGCTTTATCGCCTCCAGAGCCACCTCACTGCTTCTTGCAAGAACATTGGAGGCTCTTCTCGCATCCACTCCTACCCTTACCGCAAAGATCGCAAGTTTTTCCAAGTCTACATCTACGATGTTTACCAAGCCGTAGCCTGTTTCGGACAATTGTCTGAACTCCATCCACTCTCCCGACTTCAAACCGTCCTTCGCAATCTTCTGTTCTTCCTTCGTCCCCACTCCAAGCTCAAGAAGCTCGTTAAACTCTGCCTCCTCATAGCCCAGAGAGCGATATATGGCAAGCGCCTCTTTTAATTTGCTGTTCATATCTCTTCCCCTCTCATCTTTTCCTATGTTCCTTCCCTCTTGTATAAAGGTCTTCCGATCTCATCTTGACTGCCAAAATATGTTTGCAGGGTCCCCTGGCATTCTTATACTTCAGATACCAGGCACAGGTACATCTTGCGGCACTTAAACTTTTTGAAGTGTCATAGACGACCCTATATTCCATATCCTTTGAGCCTACCGACCACTTATCTCCTCCGATATGACGGGTAGTCTCCAGCAATCTTCTCGCTCCCACAAGTCTGGGGTTATCTTTCAGAACCCTGTCAGGCTCCGCAGGCAATTCTCGATGAAAGTAAGCCTCTTCTTCGACATCATAACCCAACTTGCCGTATGTCGCCAAAAGTCCCAATGCCGCATCCAGCTCGGCAGGAGAAAATCGCAAAACACAAGAAAGGTATCTCTCATCGACATGAGGTTCAAATTGAAGGATGGATGACACTTCATCTGCCCGATCGATCACTTCCACACTCGACAAACTCTCCAAAAGACTTCCTTCTCCCGAGTATCCTTCATAAGTTTTTGCAGTCAAACCGAGGATTACATTCGCTCCCGGCAATCCTACCACGATCATCATCCCTCCCATTTCTCTATCGACTTGCCTGTAAAAGTCTATACTCTTGACATCGACCATAAGGCGTTTCAGAGCACTCAACCTGTGAAGGCCGCTGATATAGACACTATCCCTTCCTTCTCTTTGCAACAGTTTGATTCCCGTTTTAGAATAAGTAAGCCAGCCGGATCTCTCCTTGCCGGAAGCAGGGGGAAGGGTTGCTATGAAGTTCTTCGCCGACATTCCCTCCACCCCAAAAACCTTCTTCATCTCCTTATGGATACCGGCACAGTTCCCCAAAGCTCTAACCCATCTGTCGGGCATTTCCACCGGTCTTTGAACAACGAACCTCGTTATCTCTTCCTGCATATGGAAGGTCTTCATCCCTCCTTCTCCAATATGGAGTTTCAGCTTATCTCCCCGCTTTATCGACGTCAGTGACTTTCTGAGATCAATCCCGATATCCACGTTGGTCGTCCCGAAGGCGATGTCTCCGTACAGTGCTTCCTGAAAGAGGTCCAACCTCGCATAGACTCCGTTGCATGCCGAAAAAACCTCCGCCCTTAGCCTGTCTCCCTGTGCGGATAGCACCGGATCTCTCAACCCTACAGGCACATAATTGAAATATCTTGTAGAAACGATATCCGCCAATACCAAAAGAGATCTCGATAAGACGGGAGGATCGACGATGTCTCCGCTAAAAAACTGCGGATGAGAATCAATCCCTTCCGGTGTCAAGGCCGGAGCCAACGACAACATCATATTATCCTTATACAGAGCGGAACTGTTGTTAAATCCTCTCATAAACCCTCCTTATTTGTCGAATACGTCCTGTATGTAACCACACTCTCCACAAACAATGCCCTTGTAGTAAAAGATAGCAAGCATTTAAACTTTTCTTTTATAAAAAGTATATCACAAAGTTTTATTCATATTCAATTTTATTAGGCAAGTCTTTTACAGGTCTCGAGTTTTTTTTAAAAAGCATACAGATAAAAATATATATAGGAGGTTGATCACAAAAACTCTATCTATCAAAAATACCTGATCACAAACGTATGTATCGCCTCCCCTCCCCCGGCATCTTCTACGGTTCTTTGTGAAGAAGTTATTCTGTCATCCATCAGAGCTTACCTTGATTAGAAGATTTTGAAATCGGGTAAGGATACAGTAAGGTAAATTCAAATTTAAAGTAACAGGGAGGAAATAATATGAACTATTCTTATGAACCGGGAAGAATTTTTGCAAATGATGAAAACGGCAAGACGATAGCCGAAGTTACGTTTAAACATATCGACGAGACGACCATCGATGTAAACCACACCTTCGTCGACGAGAGCCTTAGAGGCAAAGGTGTTGCCAACGAATTGATGGTAGAGGTATCAAAACTCTTGGAAGAAAAGAACTGGAAGGCTGTTCCCACCTGCTCCTATGCGGTAAAGTGGAGCGAAAACGAGAAAAACGATGTCTCCCGTTTTGTAAAAAGATAAGCTGTTCTTGCACAGCGATGTCCGTCGTAAGGGCAACATGATAGAGCAAGAAGGAAGATAAATAAAAAAAACCGGTGTTTTTACAAACATCGGTTTTTTTGTACGATTTATTTCATCATATTTAAAACGATTCCGCCGAATTTCAAGAATACCGGTGCAAATACCAAAGATACAATCGTCATCAATTTAATCAGAATATTGATGGACGGTCCCGATGTATCTTTGAAGGGGTCTCCAACCGTATCTCCTACGACTGCAGCTTTATGAGCGTCAGAGCCTTTTCCGCCATGCGCTCCTCCCTCGATATACTTCTTCGCGTTGTCCCAAGCTCCACCGGCATTGGACATCATAACCGCCATAAGCACTCCCGATACAAGAGATCCTCCAAGAAGTCCTCCAAGAGCTTCCGGTCCAAGCAGAAGACCGATCACAAGAGGAGATACGACTGCCAAAAGCCCGGGTACGATCATCTGTTTCAAAGATGCTGTCGTCGAGATATCAACGCATCGTGCATAGTCCGGTTTTTCGGTTCCTTTCATGATACCGGGTTTTTCTCTGAACTGTCTTCGAACTTCTTCAATCATATCGTAGGCTGCGTTTCCTACCGCCTCCATCGTAATTGCGGAGAACAGGAAGGGAAGCATTCCTCCGATGAACATTCCTACAATAACTTCAGGTTTCAGGATTGAAATGGCATCGATGCCTACTGCAGCTGTATAAGATACAAAGAGAGAAAGTGCTGCAAGAGCAGCCGAACCGATTGCAAATCCTTTTCCGATTGCCGCCGTTGTATTTCCTACAGAGTCCAATTTGTCCGTGATGTTTCTTACCGACTCGGGAAGTTCACACATCTCAGCGATTCCACCCGCATTGTCCGCAATCGGACCGTAAGCGTCGACCGCGATCGTCATACCCGCTGTCGCAAGCATTCCGACAGATGCCAAGGAGATTCCGTACACTCCCGCTACCATATAGGAGAACAGGATACCCAAAGAAATAAGGATGATCGGAGCCAAGGTGGATGCCATACCTACGGACAGTCCGGAGATGATGGTCGTTGCAGCACCTGTTTCAGACTGCTCCGCGATCTTACGAACGTATTTATGAGAATCGGAGGTATAAATCTCCGTTACCTGTCCGATCAGTGTTCCTACAACAAGACCTACGATAACCGCTCCAAAGCCTTTTGCATCTCCAAGGATCATCTTGGAGAGGAAGAAGGATGCGACGATGGTGAGTGCTCCCGCAACATAGGTTCCAAGGTTAAGAGCCTTTTGAGGATCCTTACCCTCTTCTCCGCGAACAAAAAAGGTACCGACAATCGATGCCAAAATACCTACTCCGGATACCGCCAAGGGGAAGATCACTCCCTTAAGACCATACTCCGTAGCAATAAATCCGAGAGTCATCGCTGCAATAATGGAACCTACATAGGACTCAAACAGGTCGGCTCCCATTCCCGCAACGTCTCCGACGTTATCTCCAACGTTGTCGGCGATAACCGCGGGGTTACGCGGATCATCTTCCGGAATTCCGGCCTCCACCTTACCTACAAGGTCCGCACCGACGTCTGCAGCTTTGGTATAGATACCTCCGCCGACACGTCCGAACAGCGCAAGAGAAGAAGCTCCAAGTCCGAAACCGGTAATAATATTCATAATTTCACTTGTTTCAATTCTCATTGTTGTAAGAATAAAATAAAGTGCACTTACTCCCAAAATGCCGAGTCCTACAACGCACATTCCCATAACCGCTCCACCTGAAAACGCTACGGAAAGAGCTCCATTCATACCTTGCTCTTTTGCCGCATTGGCGGTTCTTACGTTCGCCTTTGTAGCAACCTGCATTCCGAAGAAGCCTGCAAGGGTGGAAAAAATCGCTCCGACAAGGAAGCATACCGCCGTCAAAACATTGATTCCGACAGCTAAGATCACAAATAAAACGACAATAAAAATGACAAGAGTTTTATATTCTCTTCTCAAAAATGCCATCGCACCTTCATGAATATAGGAAGAAATCTCCTTCATCCTATCATTTCCGGGTGCCACCTTGTTGATTTTGCTTACCAGAAACCCTGCAAACAAGAGTGCAACGATTCCGATAATGGGATACAAAATCAAGTTCTCCATTATTATTCCTCCTTTTACTTTTGAAGTGCAAGTAGTACAACTGCAAGTATTAAAAATACAACTGCCAAAACAACGGTTACTTTTCTAAGTACCGTTTCTTTTCCACGAACCTTATTGCCTGACAGCTGTTCGGACACTCCGCCCATAAATCCGAGACTTGCATTACTTCCGGATTGCAACATGACGGTAGCAATCAATGCAATACTTACAAGGATTTCAAGAACCATAAGAAAATTCCTCATTCTACGCACCTCCAAATCTTATAAAATATACTCACCTATTTTAACACAGGGAAATTGAATTTACAAGATTGAAAGCAAGTATATTCGCATCGATTTTATTCCCTTGAAACCGTGTTTTTCACAGGTTAAAGTATATCTTTAATTTTATATCGTATATAGTATATACAGTATTTTTGCAAAATGGAATATCCTTTTTAAATTTTTTCCATTTTTTATCCGATAATTTATTTTTCTTGATGATTGTACTCTTTTGGTCTATAATATTCTTCGGTAATTACCTTATAAAGATCAGGAGGATTATATGGGACGTATACACAATATTGAAAACCGAAAGAACAAACAGGATTCCAAAAAAGCTGCCGTTTTTACAAAGTACGCGAGATTGATCACGGTTGCCGTGAAAGAAGGTGGTCCCGACCCCGAATATAATGCTTCTTTAAAGACTGCTATCGAAAAGGCAAAAGCAATGAATATGCCTAATGACAATATAGAACGTGCAATCAAAAAAGGAGCGGGGGCCGGAGAGAGTGAAAACTTCGAAAGTATCATCTATGAAGGCTATGGACCCGGAGGAGTTGCAATGATTATTGAAGCTTTGACGGACAACAAGAACCGTACCGCCGGAAATGTGCGTTACTATCTCGATAAGAACGGCGGAAACCTTGGAACTTCAGGCTGTGTTTCCTTTATGTTCGATCGAAAAGGAGTTATCCTCATCAAGAAGAGCGATGAGATCTCCGAGGATGAATTGATGGATGTCGCTTTGGAAGCCGGAGCGGAAGATTTTATCACGGAAGAAGAAGGTTTTGAGATCTTTACGGAAGCGGGAGACCTCTATACGGTAAAAGATGCGATCGAAGCAAAGGGTTATCCCGTCTTGTCTGCGGAGATCACAATGATCCCGCAAACCTACACCTCTGTGGACGAGGCCTCTTTGACCGGTTTGAACAAGCTCTTGGATATGCTTGATGACGATGACGATGTCCAGGAGGTCTATACCAACCTTCAAGCTTAGATAAGCTCGGTGTAAGTAATACCTTACTTCAAAGCATACAAAACGGATACCTTGATTCTTCGCGGTCAAAGTATCCGTTTGTTTGTATACTTGAATATATTGATTTTAAAAAAGCCCTCTCTAAAAATCCTTCTCTACTTTAATAAAACGATGTGAAAAGCACAGTATCTCTTTGTACGGTGCATCATCTTTGGTAATCATACTATTATTCTTTTGAGTTGTGGACATAAACGATATGTGAGCCATAGAAGATAAACCAACTTTTCGTGATTTGAAAAAACAGATATATCCACACTTCTATTGGAGAATAGTATCAAATTTAATTTTCGATGTTTAGAGCGTGTCTACACAAATTAAACAAGGCATCTTAACCATAAAACGATCGATGCCAAATGAATTGCTC